>QOPE01000001.1 GCA_003331565.1 SAR86 cluster bacterium
AATTATTTATTTTCTAAATAAACTATATTAATAATTAAAGCTCTTTATGTATAATCACTAATCTTAAATTGGGAATAGTCATATGAAAGAAGAACACAGATTTTACATAAATGGTAAATGGGTTAAATCATCTTCAAGTGAATTAATTGAAATTGAAAATCCATCCTCAGAAGAAATTATAGGAACTATATCTTCAGGCACTCGAGAAGATATTGACTTAGCAGTTGCCTCTGCAAAGAATGCATTCCAATCTTTTGCATTTTCGTCTAAAGATGAGAGAGTGGCATTACTTGAAGAAATAATAAAAAACTACGAAGCTTCTTCAGAAGATCTAGCAGTGTGTATCTCAGAGGAGATGGGTGCACCTTTGTGGCTATCACAAGTTGCTCAAGTAGCATCTGGACTCGGCCATTTTAAAGATACTTTAGCAGTGTTAAAGGATTTTGAATTTGAGTCTCAGGAAAATCACTACTTATTAATAAAAGAACCAATTGGTGTTGTTGGAATGATTACGCCATGGAATTGGCCTATGAATCAAATGTGTACCAAGATTGCATCAGCGCTTGCTGCTGGCTGCACAATGGTACTTAAGCCAAGCGAAATAACACCTTTTTGTGCCGTTAAGCTTACTGAAATTTTAGATAAATCTAATTTACCCAAAGGTGTTTACAATTTAGTTCATGGCTATGGTCCGGTAGTTGGCGCAGCCTTATCAGAACATCCTGATGTAGATATGATGCATTTTACTGGTTCAACCAGAGCTGGAGTTGCAGTAGCTCAGGCTTCTGCCCCTACTGTTAAAAGGGTGGCTCAAGAGCTAGGTGGAAAATCAGCAAATATAATTCTTGAGGATGCAAATCTTGAAAAAGCAGTTGCTGCAGGTGCAAACCATTGTTTTTTAAATACCGGACAATCGTGTAATGCTCCTACAAGAATGCTGGTACATTCTTCTCAGTATGATGAGGCCGTAGAAATTGCAAAAAATGTAGCTGATTCTATTGTTGTTGGCAAACCAACTGATGATGGTGTCAGGATAGGCCCAATCTCAAACAGAACTCAATACGAAAAAGTTAAAAGACTCATTGATATTGGTGTAGAAGAGGGAGCAACGCTTGTTTGCGGAGGAACCGAATTACCTGACGGATTCAACAGTGGATTTTTTATAAAACCAACAATTTTCTCAAATGTTACTAATGATATGACAATTGCTAAAGAGGAAATATTTGGTCCTGTTTTATGTATGCTTTCTTATGAATCTGAAGATGAAGCAGTTTCTATAGCAAACGATACTCCTTATGGATTAGCGGGGTATGTTCAATCAGAGAATTTTGATCATGCAAAAGAAGTTGCAACAAAAATTAGAGCTGGACAGATTTCTATTAACGGCGGGTCAAATGCTGGACCGGCTGCACCATTTGGAGGGTTTAAAACTTCTGGGAATGGAAGAGAGCACGGTAGATTGGGTCTAGTTGAGTGTCTTGAAACCAAAGCAATTATTGGAAATTAATCTAAAAGATCAGGTTGCTTACTTACAATCATGTCAAACAACGGTTGAAAGCTTGCCCACAAAGCAACATCGTTAGCAATAAATCCTCTGGTTTTAATTGCTACGTCATGAGGAATCAAAGTTGGCTCTCCCGCTGCTTCTGCCATCAGTTGAGATTGACAGCATTTTTCCATAGATAAAAAGTACCAAAGAGCAATATCAACAGAGCTACCAGTAGTCAAAATTCCATGATTCTTTAGAATAATTACTTGTTTGTCTCCAAGGGAATTTGCAATTCTGTCACCTTCCTCAGTTTCTTCTACTACACCAGAAAAATGATCATACATTGCTTGCCTTTCGTAAAAAGCACATGAATCTTGAGTGATTGGATCAAGCAACTTACCAAGAGACGAGAATGTTCTTCCATACATTGAGTGTGAATGAGCTGCGGCATTAACATCTGGTCTGGCTTTATGAAGTCTTGAATGTATTGCAAAGGCTGCAACATTGACAGGCCTATTACCTTGAACAACCTCGCCATCATGATTTACAAGTAATAGATCAGAGATTTTAATTTGACTGAAATGAACTCCCAGAGGATTCACCCAAAAATGATCACTAAATTCAGGATCTCTAAAAGTTATATGACCAGCAACTCCTTCGTCATAGCCAAAATATGAGAATAACCTAAAGCCAGCAACTAGTTTTTCAAGCTGATTTCTTCTTAACTCAGCCGGAGATTCAAATTCAATCATTTCAAGCCCCTTATCTTTTAAAGGTAACTTTCCTAATTCAGTATCAATCCTTAAAGGTGAAACTTTTGCCATAATTTATTCTCCAGAGTGTAAAATAGTTTAACCAAATCGAGGCGGATATGAAATATAGAATAGAAAAAG
This sequence comes from SAR86 cluster bacterium, assembly GCA_003331565.1. GTDB lineage: Bacteria > Pseudomonadota > Gammaproteobacteria > Magnimaribacterales > D2472 > MED-G82. The sequence goes on from QOPE01000001.1 coordinate 2,383, forward strand.
ACTCTCTTGGTGAAGTTAAAGTGCCATCGACCGCACTTTGGGGTGCTCAAACGCAAAGAGCATTGGATAATTTCCAAATCAGCGGCATTAAGTTTGCATTTCCTTTTGGAAGATCTTTTATAGAAGCGATAGGCATAATCAAGTACGCTGCTGCTAGCTCTAATGCGTCATTAAAATTACTACAATCAAGCAAAGCAAAGCACATAAAATTTGCTGCTAAAGAGATTATTGATGGCAAGCATGATGATCAATTTCCATTAGATATTTTCCAAACAGGCTCGGGAACGAGCACAAATATGAATGCAAATGAAGTCATGGCAACAATTGCATCAAAAAAAGGCAAATCATCAATCCATCCAAATGATGATGTAAACATGAGTCAAAGCAGTAATGACGTTATTCCAACAGCAATTCATATTTCTGCTCTACTTGATGTTGAAAAGCTATTATTACCATCTCTTCAAAGCCTTATAAATCAAATAAAGTCTAAAGAATCTAAAGTAAAGGGCATTGTTAAAACTGGCAGAACTCATCTTATGGATGCTATGCCCATCGATATGGCGCAAGAACTATCAGGTTGGGCTGCTCAGTTAAGTGATCAATACAAGCAAATTAAGCTAGCGGCTGATGGTTTAAAATCATTGCCTCAAGGGGGCACAGCAATAGGAACTGGAATTAATGCACCTAAGAATTTTGGAAATATTTTTGCTGCTGAGGTTTCAAAACTAACAAAGATAAAATTTAAGTCATCAAGAAACTATTTTAAATCTCTTAGCAGTCAAGATGCTGCTACAAATATGTCTAGTGCAGTAAAGAACTTGGCATTAGTGCTTTTAAAAATTTCAAATGACTTGCGATGGATGAATAGTGGCCCACTGACTGGTTTGGGTGAAATTGAACTTCAGGCTCTTCAGCCAGGAAGCAGCATCATGCCTGGAAAGGTTAATCCTGTCGTAAGTGAATCGGTAATGATGGCTTCGGCTGATATATTAGGAAATGATTTAACAGTTTCTTATGCCAATCAAGCTGGAAACTTTCAATTGAATGTTATGTTGCCTGTCATTGCATATAACTTGCTTAAAAGTATTACTCTTGCAGCTAACTCATGTACTTTATTGGCTTCAAAAGGAATCAAAACTTTTAAGGTCAATAAAAAAAATATCGAAAAACAATTATCTAAAAATCCTATTTTAGTTACTGCTCTAAATAGAGAAATTGGCTATGAAAAGGCTGCATTGATTGCTAAAAAAGCTTATAAGGAAAATAGACCCATAATTGATGTAGCTCATGAAGAGACAGGGATATCAATTAAAAGATTAAATTCAATACTAGATCCAAAAAAGCTTACCAAAGGTGGCATCTAATTGACGGATCTAACAAAACAAAAGTGTGAAGCGTGCACCATCGATGCTCCTTTAGTAGATAAAAAAAGATTTGCTGAACTTTTAAAGGATCTTGATGGCTGGGAAATTATTTATGAAGATATAAATATACTCTCTAAAACCTATTCATTTGATAACTATGAAGACTCAGTCAAGTTTGCCACAGACATTGCGAAACTAGCGGAAGACGAAGATCACCATCCATCAATTTTATTAGAGTGGGGTTCGGTAAGAGTCCAATGGTGGTCACATAAGATTAAAGGTTTACACATGAATGATTTTATTTGTGCAGCCAAAACTGAAACACTGATCAGCTAACTTCATAGAGTTATTTTTTGTTTTTTCTTTTCCCTAAAAGTATAATTCCATATGGAAAAGATCAAATTCAAAGCCCTTACCTATGATGATGTCTTGCTTTTGCCAAGATACTCTGACTTTACTCCAAAAGAAGCATCTTTAAGAACAAAACTTACTAGAGAAATATCTCTAAACCTTCCAATAATTTCAGCTGCAATGGATACAGTAACAGAATCAAGAATGGCAATTGCTATGGCTGAAAGCGGAGGCATCGGAGTTATCCATAAAAACAATACTATTGAAGATCAGGCAACCCATGTCCGAACAGTCAAGAAATATGAGAGTGGAATTGTTAAAGATCCGATAACAATTGAGTCAACTCAATCCATCGAAGACTTAGTTAAGCTTACAAGTGAACTTAATATCTCAGGTATGCCAGTTGTTGATAATGGAGTTTTAAAAGGCATCGTTACTTCTAGAGATTTTAGGTATGCAGATAATTTAAATGAATCTGTAAGTTCTATCATGACTCCACTTGAGAGATTAATTACTGTTAATGAGGGAACTGATCAAGATGAAGTAAAAAAATTAATGTACCAGAACCGTATTGAAAAGGTATTAGTACTTGATAAAGCTGGCAGCCTTTCTGGACTGGTTACCATGAAGGACATAGATAAGTCTGCTGAGTTCCCATTGGCAACAAAAGATAACTCTGGACAATTACTGGTTGCTGCTGCCTTAGGAACAGGTGCTGATACATTGGATAGGGCGGAAGCCCTCAATGAAATGGGCGTAGATATATTTGTTGTCGATTCAGCTCATGGCCACTCAAAAAATGTTATTGAAACTATCAAATTGTTAAAAGATACTTTCAAAGACGTTCAAGTGATTGCTGGAAATGTTGCAACGCCAGATGGTGCGGTTGCTTTGGATGAGGCTGGAGCAGATGCAATTAAAATAGGTATGGGTCCTGGCTCCATATGCACCACGAGAATCATTGCAGGAATGGGTGTCCCTCAAATTACAGCAATATTATCAATAAGAGATGCTATGAAAAATTCATCCACACCATTAATAGCTGATGGTGGTATTAGGTTTTCAGGTGATTTAGCAAAAGCAATTGCTGCTGGTGCATCTTCGGTAATGCTTGGCAGTATGTTGGCAGGCACAGAAGAAGCTCCCGGTGAAATAGAACTCTATCAAGGCAGAAGCTTTAAAACATATAGAGGCATGGGTTCTTTGGGTGCAATGTCAGAAAGAAATGATGCAAATAGATATTCTCAAGATGAAGTCGAGGCAGAAAAGCTTGTTCCTGAGGGAGTAGAAGGCAGGGTACCTTATAAAGGAGTTGTAGTTAAAGTTTTAGATCAGTTTGAGGGCGGGTTGCGTCAAAGCATGGGATACGTTGGATGCAAAACCATAGAATCGATGCAAACTGAAACCGAATTCATTGAGGTAACTAATGCTGGGATGATGGAAAGTCATGTTCATGATGTCATGATCACCAAAGAAGCTCCAAATTACCAAAGAAGCTAGCTTATAAAAAAATAAATTTTGACAAAAAGATTATTGTAAGAAACCATGCTCCTGAGGAAATAGCTTTAAGTTGTCCTGAAAAAATTTTTATTATCACATAAGATAAAAATCCAAGTGCTATTCCATTAGCGATCGAAAAGGTTAATGGCATCATCACAATTATTACCAGAGCCGGTAGCAGGTCGCTTAAATCAGACCAATTCAGTTTTTCCATGCTGCTCAGCATCAAGATCGCTACGTAAATCAATGCACCAGATGTTGCATAAGTAGGAATCATCGAAGCTAGTGGAGCAAAAAATATTGCCAAAAGAAACAACATTCCAACTGTGACTGCAGTTAAACCAGTTCTTCCGCCAGCCTCTATTCCAGCAGAGCTTTCAACGTAACTAGTCACAGGAGAGCATCCAAATAAAGAACCAACAGCACTTGAACTACTATCAGCTTTCAGTGCTCTATCTAAATTATCAATATCACCATTAGCGTTTATGAGTTTAGCCTGATTAGCTACTCCGACAAGGGTTCCAGCTGTATCGAATAAGTTAACAAAGAGAAAGGACATAATGATGCTGATCATGGCTAAATCAAAGGCTTGAGAAATATCAAGTTTCAACAAAACTGGCATTAAGGAGGGGGGCGATGAAACGATTCCATTAAATTTAATAAGATTTAAAGCCAAAGCTATGGAAGTAACTAAAAATATTCCTATGACAATGGCACCAGGTATTTTACGGATCGAAAGCACAGCAATTACTAAAAAACTAAACATTGCTAAAATTGTTTCCGGGTTTGTAAGGTCACCCATGCTGAGGAGGGTAGCTTCATTTGAAGTAATTATTCCACCACTTTTAAGACCAATAATTCCAATGAATAAACCAACACCAGCACCCATTGCAATTCGTAAATTGAAAGGAATACTCTCTAGCATCCATTGCCTGAGAGGAGTTACACTCATTATAAAAAACAGAATTCCAGCTAGAAATACTGCACCTAAAGCCACTTCCCATGAGTAACCCATCTCACCGACTACTGTGTAGGTAAAAAATGCATTTAAACCCATGCCGGGCGCTAAACCAACAGGCCAATTTGCATATACTCCCATTGCGATACACGCAATAGAAGCAGCAATACATGTTCCAACGAAACTAGCACCAATATCCATGCCGCTTGCAGCCATCATTTGTGGATTTACGAAGATAATGTATGCCATAGTTATGAAAGTAGTGATGCCTGCAAGAACCTCACTTTTAAAATCAGTATTAAAATTTTTTAATTTGAAGATTTTTTCGAGCATTTTTTCTCTAAAGGTATTTAAAAATTAAGTTTACAACTTATACTATATTTTTGTTATAGCTTTTAAATGCATTTAACAACCAAAAGTAAATCTCTCATACTTTTCAAGGTTCCAAATTTTAAAAATTATCTAACAAAAAATGGCATTAATATTGCATAAATATTATATAAGAGCATTTTCTTTAATAAGGGATTAAAAAATTATGAAATCAACAAGTCATCTTAAAAATATTAAGTTTTTCGTACTTCTATTTGGTTGTATTGGTCTTAGTGCACAAGATAGCTTTATAGAAGAAGTATTTGTAACTGCCGAAAAGAGAAGTGAAAGCTTGCAAGATATATCACAAGCGGTGACGGCAATAAGCGATGAGGATATAGAAAATAAAAACATTACCTCTTTTGTAGATCTAAGTGCAATTGTTCCAGGAGTAACTGTTGCAAAGAATGAAGGTTATAAGACGGTAATTTCTATAAGAGGTGTTGGAAATGAAACCAATCAAAATGCGATAGCAGCTCCTTCAGTTGCTTTCCATATGGATGGTATTTTTATAGCTTCTCCCTTTTCATTACAAACTGATTTTATTGATGTAGAAAGAATTGAGGTTTTAAGAGGCCCTCAAGGAACACTTTTCGGACAGAATTCTACTGGGGGTGTGATAAATGTAATCAGTAAAAAACCATCTATGGAAGGATATTTAGGGAAATCTGATATTACTTTTGGAAATTATGGCCTAACAAAATTTCGCTCATCTAATAATATCGTATTAGGAAGTTCAACTGCTGCCAGATTTTCAATTTCTACTACAGAAAGAGATGGTTTTAGTGAAAATTTAGTAACTGGACAAGATCTAGATGATGATAGTAACTTGAGCCTTCGTGCGGATTTCCTTACAGAATTTGGAAATAGTTCTTCATTAAGATTTTTTGGTCAGTTTTTTGAAGTTGATAGAAATGGTTCTGCGATGAAAGGTATTGATGATCCTTCACCAGACCCAAGGGACTTATCTCAAGACTCTATCTCAAATCATGAGCTAACTTCAAAGATCTTTGCTGCAATTTATGAATCTGATCTTGGTTATGCAAATTTAAAAATTATGGCGAGCATGCAAGAGGATGATATTTCAGTAACCAGAGATAATGATCGTCACAATTTCGGTGATCCCGTTTTAGCAATTCCTGGACTAGGAGACGGAGCAACTTATCAGAGAGCTGAGTTTCGCCCTGAAACCTCTTTAGTTGACACAACAACTTTTGAAATTAATTTAGTTTCTAATGAGCCAGCAGTGGGTGGGAAGCTTGATTGGACTATTGGTGCTTTCTACATGGATCATGAGATTGAAAATCATATTCGAGGATATAGAGATAATGATTTAGACGGAGAATTACAATATGTTTGTGGTGAGCCTTTTGCAAGAAATGATTACTGTTTTACAGTTGGTGGTCCGGATCCCTGGTTTTTCTTTGAATTTGATTTTGTAAGTGATGCTTTTCCAAAAAGAGAGTCATTCTCAGTTTATGGAGAAACCACCTACAGCGTTTCTGACGAATTTCGTATTCTTAGTGGGCTTCGTTATTCTGATGATGAGGTCGAAAGTTGTGTTAAAAATTTCTTCACAACTGTATGTGACAACTTAAGTGGAAGTTCTGATAAGACAACTGGAAAAATTGCTGCTGAATTTGATCTTGATGATGATACTTTGGCATATCTTGCTTTCTCGGCTGGCTTTAAACCAGGAGGAACAAATCTTACATATGGCTTTGCTGATGATAATGCGCCCCCAATGGTTTTCCCGAATTTTGCTGCTGAAACAGTAGAGTCTATGGAATTTGGTCTTAAAACAGATTTATATGATGGTAGGGCAAGAGCAAATATTGCAATCTTTTCATATGATTATGAAAATCTTCAATTCCAAGCGACAGATCCTGATCCATACCGTGGTGGAGTTGCCAACATTCCAGAATCAGAAATGTCAGGTTTAGAGATTGAATTTACTGGCTTAATTTCTGATTCGCTAACTTTAGACATGAATCTAGCATTTCTTGATTCAGAAGTATCCTCTGATTATGAAGCACTAGATAATGTTGATGCATACCAGTATTTCTTTGGTGAAGAAGATTTGAGATATGGCCTAAGAAAAAATATTAAAGGTAATGAATTAGCTAAAACTCCTGAATTTACAGCTGACATAACAATGACATATGAGACTGTATTATCTTCTGGAACAATGTTTACTGGAATACTTCAATATGTTGAAAGAGGCGAATTCCAGCAACGGGTGAATAACAATCCGATAGTTGATGCTATTGATGCTTATGATATTTTGAACCTAACTGCGAGCCTTGATTTTGTTGGTGATAAATGGGGATTAGATTTTATGATCCTGAATGCAACTGATGAAGATGGAGTTAATTCCAGTATGACAGACGTGTTTGGAGTTGCAGCTACTGGTTTAGAATTAATTCCACCAAGACAATATATGCTTAGATTGAGCATGAATTACTAAAAAGTTATTCAGCTCTGCTCTTAAATTTCATGGTTATCAATATATAATTAGCCATGGAAAAGCATTTCATTAGAGCCGAAGATCTTATTCAGGACTCGTTCAACCTTGCTTTGAAAGTTTTTGAGGACGGTTACAGGCCGAATTATATTATTGGTGTTTGGAGGGGCGGAGCTCCTATTGGAATAGCCGTTCAAGAACTTTTTAGTGTACTTGGCGTACCCTCAGATCACATTGCCATTAGAACTTCCTACTATAAGGCTATAAATCAAAGAGATAGCGAAGTTCAAGTCTATGGACTTAACTACATCATTAAGCAAGTGGAGTCTGAAGATTCACTCCTTATAGTTGATGATGTCCACGACACTGGCATCTCTATTGAAAAGATTATTTCTGACCTTAAATTCGCTTGTAAAAAAAACACACCTGAAATAAGAGTTGCTACACCGTATTTCAAGCCAACAAAAAATAAAACTAAAAGAAAACCAGATTACTACCTACATGAAACTGATAAATGGTTAGTATTCCCACATGAACTTGAAGGACTGTCAATGCAGGAAATTAATGATAATAAGCCTGAGGTCTCAAAACTAATTGATCAAATATCACCACTCATTAAATGAGCATTAAGGGTTCTCTATCCAAGGAAGATCTTGATACTATTTTGGTTCTTGATTTTGGATCTCAATATACCCAATTAATAGCTAGGAGAGTAAGAGAGTTGGGAGTATATTCAGAAATATTTCCATGGGATATTGCTCCAGAGAAAATATCCTCATTAAGTCCCAAAGGCGTTATTCTTTCTGGAGGACCAGAATCTGTTACCCAAGAAAATACCCCAAGGATTCCAGAAATTATTTTTAACTTAGATATTCCTATTCTTGGTATTTGCTATGGGATGCAAACTCTTGCTGAGCAAAATGGAGGAAGCGTACGAACTTCCTCTAAGAAGGAGTTTGGTTACGCAGAATTAAAGATCGAGCATTCATCAAAAATCTTTAATGGTCTAGATGCTGACAATCTTGATGTTTGGATGAGTCACGGAGACCATGTTTCAATCTTACCTGATGGTTTTATTTTGAGTGCTTCAACTGAATCTGCGCCTATTGCAGCTATGGAGCATAACAATAAGCCTTATTATGCACTTCAATTTCATCCAGAGGTAACGCATACGAATAAAGGTCAAAAAATTATAGAAAACTTCATAGCAGATATATGTAAATCTAAAAAGACATGGAAGTTAAGCGATTTGGTTGACCAAAGAATACAGGAAATTAAAGCTCAAGTTGGAGATAAAAAAGTCCTATTAGGTTTATCTGGTGGAGTTGATTCGTCTGTGACTGCTATGTTGCTCGACAGGGCAATTGGCAAAAACTTAATCTGCATGTTTGTTGATAATGGCCTCTTAAGAAAAAATGAAGTTCGGGAGGTGATAGACCTTTTTAAAAATAAGATTGATCTAAATCTTGAGGTTGTTGATGCTAAGAAAACATTTTATAGACATCTTAAAGGCATAACTGATCCTGAACAAAAAAGAAAAGTTATTGGCAGGACTTTTATAGATATTTTTGATAATGAATCGGTTAATTTGCATTCTTCTAGTGAAATTAATTTTTTAGCTCAAGGAACAATTTATCCAGATGTTATTGAGTCATCTGAATCTGAGTCAAAAGAAGCAAGAATTATAAAATCTCATCATAATGTTGGCGGGTTACCAGATGAAATGAAAATGAGTCTAGTAGAGCCACTAAGAGATTTATTTAAAGATGAGGTTCGTAGAATGGGCACTTTACTTGGATTACCTAGAGAAATACTTAATAGACATCCTTTTCCTGGACCAGGGCTTGGGGTAAGAATATTAGGCGAGATAAACCAACAGAATATTTCAATTCTTCAGGAGGCTGATTCAATATTCATCGAAGAATTAAAAAACGAAGGCCTTTATGATGAAGTGAGTCAAGCATTTTGTGTATATCTCCCTGTGAAATCTGTTGGTGTGGTAGGAGATGAGAGACGCTATGCAGATGTTATAGCGCTAAGGGCAGTAAAGACAGTTGATTTTATGACAGCCGAATGGTCAAGGCTACCCTATGACTTTTTGGGCAAGGTATCAAATAGGATAGTGAATGAATTAGAGGGTGTTAGTAGAGTGGTATATGATATTTCAGGAAAACCACCTGCCACTATTGAGTGGGAGTAAAAATATCGTCTGAAACCCCTATAAAATATGGATCCTACAGATACAAACTTATTACAAACTTTGTCAAAATTAAAAAAAACCTAGAAAGGATAAATTAAAAATAGCAATTTTAAAGTAGTAGTATTATTTTAAAAAAAAATGAAACAAACAGCCAGTTTATCTTTTTTCTCAGAGCTAGCTTTTGGCTTTGTTATTTTGCTTTACACACTAGCAAACTTCTTATTAATTTTAGAGTTACCCTCAAATTTGATTATCGGTTTAGCTGTGTTGCTAGCAACTTCATTAATTATTCTAAATACACTTTATAAAGGAGATTTTTACTCAAACTTTATTGAAAAAAAAGCAGATCTTGTTTTGCTTATCTCACTCCCATTAATTTTTTTATTTTTTAATCAGAACTTCGAATCAGAATTTCTTAGTTTTACATTAGTTTCGTCATTAAGTTATTTAGCAATATTTAATATGCGTAATTCTTATTTTCTATTATTAATATTTAGATGCATTTTTTACATTGTTCTTTTGGGAGTTTTGCTAGGCATCATTGAATACTATTTCTTTGAATCAAGTTATTTTAACGATACTGTTGAATACTACCCATATAGCGCCAGCGGAAGAAAGATTAGCTTTAGTGGGTTTATGTACAACTATAACTCAGTAACCTATTTGGTGATTTGCTATATGGCGCTTCTTTCTTTTCAGAATTCAGATATTAAAGACTATATTTTGCCGATAGTAATTTTATTTCTAATGTTTTCAAAGTTATTGATATTGTTTTTACTTCTTATCGTTTTAATTAAATTTTTCAAAGGAAAAGCAAGAATAGCTCTAAGCTTTTTTGCAATAATATCTTATTTAATTTTGTCGAATGTCGTAATTGTTGAGGAGGGGACTTACCCATATCCATCTATGTATTTTAGAGAAATATTGACGTCATATATGAGTTGGGATTTAGTATTAAGCCTTCATGGCTGGTTAAAACAACAAGGCCTTCAAGAACTGCTAGTCGGAGCATCAAATTTTATTGAATTTGAAAATAAATATAGTTATCAGCCTCACTCATCATTAATATCATTTGGCTTAATGGGTGGTATTTTTTTTCTTTTCTTATTTGTTGGGAACTTAATAATAGTTTCATTAAGAATCTTAAATCAGATAGATATTTCAGATGCTCCGATTTTATATGCAGCATTTTTAGCATTTTTGATTGAATTAATTAATTGGGATTTTTATGATTCTTTCTATTTTTGGATTGTTTTTTTTATATGCTGCAAGAACTTGGTAAAAATTAAATCCAATAATAATTAGTTTTGCAGATCATGATATTATTTAATGAGTAAAAGTATTAATAATATAGAATAGTCAAAGTCTTGATCTATACTCGTTGATTTCCTATCAAGACAGAGAAACCTATTTTTTTGTTAAGATTTATTTGATTTTTAAAAGTGAAAATATTTATTTGTACCAACGAAAATCAACTAATTGCAGCACAAGTATCTAAGAACTCAATCCTAAAACGTTCTAGTATTTCAGAAAAAGATATCAACATTGTAATGGAGTCCGAAGTTGCTGAACTAAGTAATTTTCACTCAAAACCATACCTAAGGGATGGGAGAAAAATTAATCCTGATATAAATGATATGCAATCTTTTACTCTATTAAGATTTCTAATACCGGAGTTAATGAGCTATGAGGGAAAGGCGCTTGTACTTGATCCAGATATTTTTCTAGTGAAGAATGGTCTAGAAAAACTTGAGCATTTGAACTTTGGTAATTCCTCAATATTTGCTCGTAAGGGTTTAAAAAAAGATTCATGGGGATCAAGTGTCCTCTTTCTATCATGCGATAAGCTCAAACATTGGTCACTTAGATCACTTATTAATGAGCTTCATCAATGCAAAATAGATTACAGTGACCTAATTAATCTCAGATATGAAAATTCAGTTAGTCCATTGGAAACAAAGTGGAATGAATTTGATGAGATAAGAAAAGATACCATACTTCTTCATGCAACTGAGAGACTTACACAACCATGGAGAGCTGGATTGAAACTTAATTCATCAATAGAACCAATACTTAAATTTATTCCCAGGGCACCGATTTATAAGTTTTTTGGGAAAGATCTAACTGTCGGGCGAGAACATCCAAGCAAGGACGTAACAAAATTTTTTTTCAAGGAGTTATCTGAATGTATTTCAAAAGGAATTATTAAAATGCATGATATTGACAAAGCCATTGCAAAAAATTTTTTAAGACATGACTTGAAAGATCAACTGAAAAATTTTTCTAATTAGTTTATAGGGGTGATTAGTTATTAAGAAATCTTATAAAATTGCAATAGTATCTCAAGCTTTACATCATCTCGAAAAAAGTCTTTTTTTAAAAGAAAATTTTTTTCAAAATGCAGTTATTTTTAATGTTCATCAAAATAAAGACAAGCTTAAATCTTTGCAGGATGATTTTGAAAGTAATTTAATTGAGCACTATCGAAATTTTGATCAACTTGACTTTAGGCGTTTTAGAGAAGTAGAAATATTTATATTTTTTTCCTTCTCTCCTACTTTTCCTCTTTTAAAAATATATAAAAAAATAAAGGAAAGTAATAAAAAAATTATCTTAATTCAGGATAATCATCAGTTTTCAGTACATAAAGGCTCTGTAAATTCAATTATTTTGCGCCCAGACCTAGTAATTACAGCATCTGATTCAGAAAGAAAATATCTTATAGAAAACTTGGGCCTTCGTAACAATTGTATTTCGTCTCAAGGATGGTTATTTCAGAATAATAAAAGTATCTCCAATGAAAAACCTATAAGTTTAAATAAAAAAATATTAATAGCTTTTGCCGCACCACCTTCTATTACCCCTCTTTCAGAGGAGACATACTTGTTAAGGAAAGAGATTATTTTTTGGGTAACTAAAAATTTTCCTACATGTAATTTATTGATAAAGCTTCATCCCCATGAGGATCAAGGCAGCTTTAGAAAATTTATTAAGAGATATACCTTGAACCACATATTGCTCTCATCACAAAGCCCTATAAAAGAAGCAATCTCAGGTTCTGAAATAGTTATTTGTTCAAATGAATCTCAAATAGCACTTGATGTAATTTCAACTGATATAAGCAAAAGATTAATCATTTACCGTTTTAAAAAGAATAATTTCTTGTCAAATGAAATATCAGCTGAGCCAAAGTCTCTATTTAAAAATTCTGATTTTGAAATTTCTGAATTAGGAATTCAAGAAAAAAATAATATTGCCGAGAATTATTTAAGTCTTGACCATAGCGCTGAAGATATTATTAAAGACAGGTTAGATAAGCTTTATCTTCAAGAAAATAATATGCATGCAAATGTTGATATTTTTCTATGGTTATTTATTTATGGCAAAAATAATGATCTTATTAATTTTTTGCAATCCAATAAATCAGATAATTATAGAAATCTACATAATCTAATTCTGAATAAAAGCTTTAATTTAGAGCAATTGAATGATGATTTTCAGGATACATGGATAAGAGATCCTTTGTGCATAATATTAATAAGACATTATTTACATAAAAAAGTTATTGATAAAGCGAGTGTTGAGATTATTACCAAAGACTTTTTTAGTATATATATTTTCCAATTCTTCTTTAGAGATTTTATTAGATTTTATAACTTAATAAATGCAAAAGGACTTTTGCGATTATTTGAAAAAAAATACCATAATCTTGTAAATAAAATTGAAGACCTATATATCAATAAGTTCAGACCTTTTAGAATATTTTTTTCAGTACTAAAAATAATATATTCACTAAAGATAAAAATCTTATCTGTATTTATCTTTAGACTTTCTGACGCAATTCTAAGATTTAAGTAAAAAAGAACTAAAGATATAATTAATTAACTAATTTAGATTATGGCTTTAATATGATCAGAGGATATTTATAACCTAAATTTGTATTTTATGTTTTATTACTCATCTTTAAAAAAAATCCTTCGCGAAGAATTTAATCAGATTTACATTATTTCATTTTTTGTATTTTTGTCCGCTTTATTGGAATTAATATCACTTTTAATGATTAGTTACATCATTGCAAATGCAGGACAACTAAATGAAGTTCTAAATTCTCTAAATAATTTTATTCAAATTTTTAATGATAATTTCTTGATAGAGAACCTTGCATCAATATTTATTTTCGTTCTTTCTTATATCTTATTGTCGGTAGTTTTCTATTTAATTATTATTAGATATTCTAGTTTCAAGGTTCATGGGTTGGTAAGTAATGTAAGAACTAGAATTATTCATAAACTTCTCGATATGAATTATTTCGTAGATGGCAACCATAAGAAATCTAAAATTATTTCGAATATTATTTTTGATTCCTCTCAGTTTGGAGCAAGCTTAATCGACCTTGTCCATTTAATTAGCAGGCTTTGTCTCACTTTAATTATTTTTATATGGCTTTTATTTGTAAATGTGGTTGTTACTCTAGCCATGATTTCCATTTTAATGATTCTTTACCTTGCAATTCACTTCATCATCACACCCAAGATTAGACGTTCGGCTAACAACATTGCAGTTTTTAATGAATTATTGATAAAAGAACTTTCTAATTTTTTTGGATATATTCGAGAGATAATTTTTTACAACATACAGGATAAAGTTATCAATCAGTTAAGTGGTACTAATAATAATATTGCTACTTCAACGGGATCCAAGTCATTTCTAGTGAACATGCCTAGATTTCTGGTTGACTCACTAATACTAATATTACTTGCTTCTTTTGTTTTAGTGGCTAATTCATATCAACAAGACTTTGTAGGATTTTATAGCTTACTAGCAACATATGGAATTGCAGCTATAAAACTTTTGCCGGCTGTTCAAAATATTTTCTACTATACTCAGCAATTATTATCTAGAAAACCAAATATGGTAAATCTAAACAATTTTTTTGATTCAAAAGAGCATCATCAAAAAAATACAGAACTTATAGAGAGTTTGATCCCTGATCTAAAAGAAAAAATTAAACTATCCAACATTTCGTATCAATCAAACACTAATGATTCAATTCTGGAAAACATTTCACTTGAAATAAATTTTTCAGATAAGTTAGCTATTGTCGGTCCATCTGGATCTGGTAAATCATTTTTAATGAATACAATTATCGGTCTTAGCAGTCCAACCAGTGGATCACTGGAAATCGATGGAATCAGAATTGACGATAGTAATGTTAATTCCTATCGAGACAAGATTTCCTACATACCACAAAAAATTTTCCTTAGCGAAGGAACAATTAAAGATAATGTACTTTTATTTAGTAAAGAAAATTTTAAGGAGTCTAAATATAAAGAAGCTTTAAAGCAGTCCGGTATGGAATCTATTCTCAATAACAGTGAGCAGAATGATGAAACTACTATATCAGATCAAAGCCATAACCTTTCAGGTGGCGAAAAACAGTGTTTAGGGTATGCAAGAGCGCTTTATGAGAGAAGAAATATTATAGCTCTTGATGAAGCTACTTCATCTATGGATTTTAATCTAGCCAGCAAAGTGATCTCTTCAATTTTAAAAGAATGGAAAACGGTAATTTGCATTACTCATCAATCATATCTTCTTCGTAATTTTGAAAAAATAATTGTCATGGATGATGGAAAAATCCAAGATTTGGGTAGTTACGAGGATCTACTTCTAAGAAATAAGTATTTCAAAAATCTATGTTCTAATGAATAAATTATTTTAAAGACAAGCCTATTTTTACTATGAGATTAATTATCATAGTATTATGTATTATTTAAATTTTGCAAAAATAATTTCAAATTGAAGTCTCTTATAAAAGGTGATCTAACATACTCTAAAGGTAAGCTTCTTTCAGTCCTAATTAACCGTATTAACCACAAATATGCTTCATTGCATATTAATAAGTTTCCACAGTTAGCAATTTTTTCATTTGATCATATCGGTATGCACATAAATTTATATGGAAGGTATGAAAGAGAATTTTTAGACTTAGTAAGTGAATTAATATCTAAAAAAATCCCAAATGCATGCTCAATAAGTGCAGTAGATATCGGAGCCAATATTGGAAACCATAGTGTGTTTTTTGCTAATCATTTTAAGAATGTATTTTCTTTTGAGCCAAATCCAATAACTTACGAAGTTCTGAAAATTAATTCAAAATATGCAGCATCAAAAAAAAATATCCATTCTTACTGTTTGGGATTAAGTGATAGAAATGCTGAGCTTCATTTCGAAGTAAATTCATCAAATATTGGTGGTTCAAGGATTATTCAAGAAAAAAATAAATTAGATTCAAATAACTTTATAGAAATTTTGGTGAAAAGGGCTGATGAACTTGATGCTCTTAAAGAAGCAAACATAGGCTTAATAAAAATTGATGTAGAAGGTCACGAAATCAATGCTCTAAAAGGAGCCCATGAAATCATAATTAAAAATAAGCCCATAATCATATTTGAGCAACATGCAAGCGAAATCTATGATGGAACCTCAGAGGTAATATCATATCTAGAATCTTTGGGTTATGATTTTTTTGAATTAAAAAAGCGCTTTGATTTCGGAGAAGGTTTTTTAAATAGGTTTGCAAGATTATTACTAACAAAAATTTTTGGTTCGAGACTGAGTTTAGTTCAAGCGGATAAGTTCAAAGAGAAATGCTACGACATGATTGTAGCCATTAATGAATGATGGCTAGTTTTTTATACTGATTTACTTTTTATAACATATGCATACCCAAAATGGCTCAGCATTTGAAAATTTAATATTTTCAAAGCCAGCCTCTTCAAGCATTTTATGTATATCTTTTCTGCTATATCTTTTTTCTAATCTTGTTCCAAACCTATCAAGGGAGTCGGTAGCCAAAAAGGTGAAAGCCTTATTTCTATAATCTGAAAGAGGGATATATCTAGGGTCGATACCCGATTTTTCAAAAAGTAATGCTAAACGGGAAAGGGGATAATATATAAATATTGCTATCAAATAAGTTATAAATTTTTTTATAGGTGATGGCATTCTTGAGATGACTAACCGTATGATATTTGAAAGCCACCATATAGTCTTAAATATCAGTGATCGATTTTCAAAATTATAATAAAGGTATAGGAGGAAAGGAGCACCATGTTTAAGTATTTTATTACAGCATTTCAAACCCTCCACAGTGTCAGGAACATGATGCAATACCCCAAGACAATACCCAAAATCTTGCGAGCCTGGCTCTAGAATATCATCACTCACTGATGCATTATGAAACGCGACATTATTAAATTCAGATAAGTTATCTTTTGCCACATTCAAAGCTTTAATGCTTGGGTCAATGCAATTAAGGAAACCAACTCTTGGTGCAGAAAAAACAGCCCATCTACCACTTCCGCAACCCATATCAAAACCAACTGAATTACTATTTAGTTTTTCG
Source organism: SAR86 cluster bacterium (assembly GCA_003331565.1). GTDB lineage: Bacteria > Pseudomonadota > Gammaproteobacteria > Magnimaribacterales > D2472 > MED-G82. The sequence goes on from QOPE01000001.1 coordinate 18,997, forward strand.
AATGGAAATATTGAGAAATATTGATCCCAGGCCATTTTTAGATCAACTTTGGAAATATTACTTTGTCTAAATCTATCCCATTCTTCACCAAAATCTGCAACTACTTTTTTATCAATATTTTTCATAGCTTATATGCGTATAGGATTTTTTGTGATTTTAACCTAATTTTAAGAAATAGACTTGCTAGATTTTTAGAGCTATGAAGTGAGAATACCAAGAATTATCCTTTTAATGAGGAAAATCTTTACCAAGCTTTTCTTGAAAACCCCTATTTATACTTTTAAAGAATATTTTTTTATTTTTACCAATAATCAACGAAAAAGCATAAAGCAAACCGTTAGCTCGAGAAACTCTTAATAATATTACCAAGGGTCCCAGTATTGAACGCAGCAGAGGTTTATCATAATGCTTCCTATAATTAATAAGATTATTTTTCATATTGTAATAAATTCTTAGTAATGAATACTCTCTTTCCATAACATTAGGATGAAAATGTTTGGCCATTGGAGTAGAAGCAACAATGCCATCGGATAGAAGTCTAAAATTAAAATCAACTTCATCACCATACATAAAATATCCAATATCTACGTTGCCAATTCTTTTAATCGATTCTACCCTTATAAGTGCGCCATTAAATAAATGAGCATATGGATAATAGAAATTATCACTTAAAGGTAAAGCATTAATTGAATTATATTTTTTCCAAAATTTAAGCGTATTTGGAACTCCATTTTTTTTTATTAATGGATATGGAAAAACAAATTGATTATGATTATTTTCATCAACTATTACTGATGATAAGCATGAAAATTTATCTTCAAATTGATTGCATAGTACATTTAAAGCATTTTTATCTGGATAACCATCATCATCCATAAGCCATATAAAATCATAGTCCTTTTCCAGACAAAAGGTTATTGCTGAATTCCATCCACCAGCTGAACCAAGATTCTCCTGTTCAATTTTTTCAACAGGATATCTATCTAAAACCATATTAGTATCATCTGTACAGCCATTATTTATTACTAGAATTTGATCAGGTAACCTTGTTTGATCAAGAATTTTATTTAAGCATCTATCCAATAGAACAGCGCGATTATGAGTTACAACTGCTGCAAGCACTTTCATAATTAGACTATAACGGAAAAAACAAATCTAAGCATAAAGCTTATTATAAAAATGCAATTTATAATCCAATTTAGGCATATTTATAAAAGATGATATGTATCTATCATTGAACTATAATGCGCAAAATGCCCAGGTGGTGGAATTGGTAGACACAAGGGATTTAAAATCCCTCGAAGGCAACTTCGTGCCGGTTCAAGTCCGGCTCTGGGCACCATTTATCTAATTAAGAATATAATTCTTAAATGTATAGAGAAAATTTTATGATCGCTGCATTAAGAGAAGCTCAAAATGCAGCTTTGAATAATGAAGTTCCAGTTGGAAGCATCATTACACTGGATGATGAAATCATTGCTGTTGGCAGCAATAAATGTATCTCAAAAAACTCTCCTATTCGTCACGCAGAAATAGAAGCAATTGAATATGCTTGTAGTATTCTTAGTAACTATAGGTTACCAAATACAAGCATGTATGTAACTTTGGAGCCTTGTCATATGTGCTGTATGGCGATCGTCAATGCAAGGATAGATAATCTTTTCTTTGGGGCGAAAGAACCAAAAACGGGAGCTGTTGTTTCAGTTGATAATTTCTTTAAGAGTAATTTTCTTAATCATAAAGTGTCTTTCTCTGGAGGCTATATAGAAAAAGAATCAGAACTGTTGCTTAAGAATTTTTTTGCAAGTAAAAGGTGAGGCTTGTTAGGTCAAAGTCACCCAAATTGGGCAATGGTCGGAGGGTTTCTCCATTGCGCGCGCATCATAATCAATCCCTGTTGATTTTATTGAGCCATATAGTTTTTCTGAAACCATAATATGATCTATTCTGAGACCTCTTTTAGGATTATCATCAAACATCCTAGACCTATAATCAAACCAAGAAAATATTGAATCTTCATCTGGATTTTGTTGCCTCCAACTGTCAATAAAGCCAAGGTCTTTAATTGAATTCCACATTTCAATTTCTTCAGGCAAAAAAGCACACTTACCATCACGTAGCCATCTTTTAGCATTTACCTCGCCAATTCCAATATCATTTTTGGATGGTGCTACATTAAAATCTCCCATCACAATTATATTAGACGTGGAGCGCTGTAATTTTTTAATGTGATCTTTTAAATCTTTATAGTACTTAATTTTTTTAGGAAACTTTGTTTCATGATTTCTATTTTCACCCTGAGGGAAATAACCATTTAATATGTATATATCATTTTTTTTAAACTTATATCTTCCTTGAATAAATCTCTTTTGATCTTCAGCAGTATCTTTTAAAAATCCTTTCGAAACCTCAATTGGTTTTTTTTTGCTTAGTAATGCCACACCATAATGACCCTTCTGCCCCCAATATTCACAGTGATAGCCAATTTCATTTATTAACTCAACAGGAAATTCATCATCATGTACTTTTGTTTCTTGAAGTCCAATCACGTCAGGATCAAGGTGATCACGGATGTATTCAAGCTGATGAGGTCTAGCCCTAACACTATTAATGTTAAAAGATATAATTTTCATTAATTTTGATTAGCTGCAATTAATTGAGAGCTAAATTTTAAGTAATCAATAATGATATTTTTTGACTCATTAAGAAGAAAATCGTTCTCTAAAGATATTTCTTCAGAATCAATTTCTTCTCTAAATGCTTCCATATCATCATAAGTATTAAATACTTCAATATTTAAGAGATTTCTGCGAGAATTCTCAGTATTTAAAATCCATAATCTCCTGTCAAGCTTATCTTTTTTTCTTTCATCAATATTTAAAGAAAGTTCCTTTTTATTTTTGCGTTGATCATATTTTTCACGAACTTTTAGAATATATTGCATGTTAGGATCCTTAGTTAGCCTATCAATATGATTTTCAGATGCTCGCTGAATAGCTGTATCATCTAGATTATAAATTCTATGCCTGATCGGTCTTATCGTATCCCATGGAAGTGATTCATCTAATGCGCTTTCACCAGTTTCTTCAATATCCCATGAAGACGGTAGTACTATATCTGGTTCAATACCTTTTGCTTGAGTGCTTGAACCGCTGACCCTATAAAATTTTGATTCAGTAATTTTAATTTGACCTGAACTAAGATCATCAAGACGCTGCACCGTTCCTTTTCCAAATGTTCTATGGCCAATTACAATACCTCTTTTGTAATCTTGAATTGCTCCAGCAAAAATTTCTGAGGCTGAGGCTGAATATCTATCTACTAAAACTGCGATAGGTTTTTTCCAGATTTGCTTAGCTCTTCCATCTCCCCAAGGCCTGATATTTCCAGAACTCTCTTTCACTTGAACAGTTGCTCCAGATGCAACAAACAAACCAGTTAATTTATTTGCTTCATATAATGAGCCACCAGAGTTACCTCTAAGATCAACTAATACTGCATCTACATCATTTTTATTAAATGACTTGAGAATATCTTCAACATCTCTTGAGCTACTTCTAAAATTCGGATCTCTTTCTCTCCAGGCGTTAAAGTCTATATAAAATGCTGGTAACTCGATTATTCCAACTCTATAATTTCTTGAGTCTGAATCTATGTTAATTATTTTGCTTTTTGCAGCCTGTTCCTCTAGATGAACTTCTTCTCTTACAAGCGTTACAAACTTTCTTTCTGAGGACTCAAGAGATTTTGACGGCATAATTTCAAGCACTACTTCAGTACCTGCATCTCCACGAATTAGTTTTACAATCTCATCTATTCTCCAACCAACTACATCTGTACTTTTTTCTTCATATGCCTGTCTTATGGAAACTATTCTGTCATCAGGAGATAGCTGATTTGATTTGGCGGCAGGTCCACCAGGAACCAAACTTACAACTTTTGCATAATCATCTTCAATCCCTAATAGTGCACCAATACCTTCAAGACTTAAGCTCATTTGCATGTCAAAATCTTCTGCAGATTTTGGCGATAAATAGGCTGAGTGAGGGTCAAATTGGCTCGTGAAATTATTCATAATAATGGAAAAATAGTCCTCATTAGTTCGCTGCATAATTCTTCTTATTCTTCGCTCATACCTGTCAATAATTGTTTGCTTGATATCAGTTTCATCAGATAAATCTTCATCAAGGATTTCATTCAATAAATCATTCTTTGTGAGAAGGAACCATTCTTTTCGCAATTCTGCAAATGAAGATTTCCACTCATTATCATCAGAATAAACATCTATATATTCAGATTTTGTAAAATCAAAATCAAAATCTTTAAGGATTTCAATTTGGTATGAAGTAGCCTCTATAAGTCGATTAAAATACTGATTTAATATCTTAAAGCTATTATTAAGATCAAAAATATCATCATTAAGATTATTTCCATATTGCTCAAATTCCAATTTAGTAAAATAAACTTTCGATGGATCTAGGCTTTCAATTAGCTTTTGATGAAAAATATTATTTATTTCTTCAATATTATTCACTTTAAAAAAGTGGTCTTCTTTAACTTTTTTGATAATTTCTTTTTGTATTTTTTGGTTTTTAAGTGTTGGTTTGATGTCTAAATTCACATCTACTGCAAGCACAAAACCAGTGCAAATAGCAAATAAAAATAAATTTAAACTTCTAAAAAATATCATTTGGAATAAACTTATAAAGATGAGTAGTAACTATATCGAATTCTACTTCGATTGTTCAAGTCCTTGGACATATTTAGGCTTTGTTGGAATCAATGAGATATCTTCGAAGTACAACATTGATATTAAATTTTTACCAATTCTTGTAGGAGGAGTCTTTAATTCAGTAAATGACGATATATATAAATTCAGAGCAAAGCCCAACCCACTAAAATCTAATTACTATAATCAAGATTTAAAATTGTGGGCAAAAGTGAGGAATTTACAAATTAACTGGCCATCTATTTTTCCTATTAACTCTGTAAAAGCTATGCGTGGCGCATTATTTTTTAATGAGCAAGAGCAAATCTCAGATTATGCCCTCAAAATCTTTAAAGCTTATTGGACAGATGGAAAAGATATTTCCAAAGATAATGTAATTTCAGAGATATGTGAGGATTTAAATATAGATTCCAATGCTTTCATAAATTTTATAAATCAAGAGACCACGAAAAGTGCATTAAAGGAAAATACTCAGGAGTTAATTGATAGAGGTGGCTTTGGATCACCAACATATTTTTTTAAGGACTCAATGTTTTTTGGCAATGATAGGATCCAATTACTTGAGGAGCAACTAAAGATTAGTTGAGTTGTAGTAATGCTGCCTCTTCACGAACACGTTCAGGTGTGCCCAACAATTGTCTATTTAGGCCAATTCTTTTGAACCAATAATGTAGTCCTAATAGGTCTGTAAAACCCATTCCTCCATGAACTTCAGTTGACTTTTTTGCCACTTCTTTAGTTACATCACTCAAATGGGACTTAGCCTGACATGCCATCAGCCTCGCTTCATTAGGCATATGTTTTTGCGCATGAGCGGCATGCCATATCAAGGCGTAGCAGGGCTCTAATTCAGCAACCATCTCCGCACACATATGCTTTACAGCTTGAAAAGAACCAATAGCTCTACCAAATTGTTTTCTTTCTTTTGCATAATCAACAGCTTTATTAATCATGTTTTGAGCTGCTCCAAGAGAGTCAGCTGCAAGCATTATTCGTCCTGCATCAATTACCTTTTCTGCAGTATTTTTTGAATTTTTTGTTTGCTCTAAGATTTCAAAATCAACATTTTTTAATATCAATTCACAGACATTTCTAGTTCTATCGATTGTTTTTAATTCAACTAAATCTATTCCATTTGCTTGTGCATCAATGACACCGATGCATCCATTTATATCAGAGATCATAAAATGAGTTGCATATTCATAATCCAATACAAAAAGAGATCTGCCTGAAATTTTGTTTCCTTTTATTTGGATTTCTGAGTCATCTCTTGCTCCAGTGAGAGCTGAAAATCCAACTCCAAATTTAACTTCATTAGATGCAACATTGGTCAAGTAATTTTGCTTTTGTTTATCTGATCCACCATCAATAATAGCTATTGGTGCCATAACATACGATCCTACGAAAGGTGTTGCTCCTGCCCCATATCCCAATGATTCTGATATTGCCGCTGCAAATAATATGTCTAATCCAAGTCCTCCAAATTCCTCAGGGACTAGAAGGCCATTAATACCTAAATTAACAATTCCATCATGTATATCTTTTGCAAATGTTCGATCATCAGCTGCAATTTTTCTAAGGATGTCTACTGATGAATTCTCCTCAAGAAACCTTTTAATATTATCTTGGAAGAAAATTTGATCCTCTGATAATCCAAAATACATTTTTTATTGAGCTCCCTGAACTTTAGGTTCCTTTGGGAGCCCAAGTCCTCGTTCAGAAATAATATTTTTTTGTATTTGACTGGTGCCACCCCCAATAATTAATCCTAGGAAATACATATAAATAAATTGCCATGATCCTTTATCACGTAGGTGTGGACTATCCTCATACAACACTCCAATCTCACCCATAACATCAATCGCCAAACCCTCTAGTTCGTGCCTTAACTCAGTACCAACTAATTTTTGAATCATTTTACCAACTTTGACATCTTGACCAGGATTCAATTTGGCTGACAATAATCTGAGAGCATGAGACTGGGAGGCCATAATTTTCCCCTGGATCTTCATAAGCCTATCCCTGTAAATCGAATGCTCAATCAGAGGTTTGCCATCAAGCTTTTCTTGTTTCATTAAATCAATGAGCATGTTTAGTCTGTTCATAATTGCATCAGGCGGTGCTAAGGAGCCTCGCTCATGACCAAGTGTTGCATTTGCAACTGCCCAACCTTCTCCTCGTTTACCAACAATATTTGTTTCAGGAATTTTTACATCAGTAAAAAATACCTCATTAAATCCTGCTTTCATTGTCATATCTACTAATGGTCTCACTTCGATACCCTCTGAATCCATTGGAATTAACAAATAGCTTATACCTGCATGTTTTTGAGCTTCAGGTTCTGTTCTAACTAGGCAAAACATCATTTGCGAATATTGAGCAGTTGAGGTCCAAATCTTTTGCCCATTAATTACCCATTCACCATCAATTAATTCACCCTTTGTTTGCAATGCTGCGAGATCACTGCCCGCATTTGGTTCAGAGTAGCCCTGACACCAAATCATCTCACCATGAAGTGTTGGTTTTATGTATTTCTCTTTTTGTTCCTGTGTACCCATTTCAAGTAGGGTAGGGACCAACATATCTATCCCTTGGCCTCCCATTGGGGCAGGAGTTTTTGCTTTAGAAAACTCAGTTGCAATTATTCTGCTTTTAAGAATGTCTGGCTCACCGCCATATCCCCCATATTCTTTCGGAACTGCTCTTGCAAAATAACCTTGTTCGATAAGAATTTTTTGCCACTCACTCCTGGTGACTTGTATCTTTTTTTTCTTACTGCTTAAGCTTGCAAGAGGATTCTTACTTGCATCTGTAAAAGTAACGCCATCATATTTTTTACAAAAAGCCTTTACTTCTTTTTCGAAATCTAAATATTCTTTACTATAGTGTAGGTCCATATTTTCCTTATAAAATTATTTCCAATTAGGAGGTCTCTTTTCTAAGAATGCTGTTATACCTTCTTTTGCATCTTCACCTTTTAGGCATTTTGCTAATTCATCTTTTAAAAAAGGAATTGCTTCATCAAAGTTTAAATCATCTTGAGCATTGTAAGCAGCTAGACCTTGTCTCATGGTAGTAGGTGCTAGGCTCGCTAGTTCATTAGCAATGCCATCAACTATGCTGCCAAGATCTTCAGCCTTTACTACTTTGTTAATTAATCCATATTCTTTTGCCGTTTCAGCATCAATAGCATTGCCTCGCATAATGAAGTCTAGTCCTTGCCTTTTAGGCATTAATCTAAATAATCCTGCCATGACCATGAAAGGCCATATCCCTCTTTTTATTTCAGGTGCTGAAAATTTAGCTTCTGCAACCGCAACCGCATGAGTTGAGTTAGTTACCATCAACAAAGCTCCAGCTAAAACACTACCTTGTATTTTACAAATAACTGGTTTATTAAGTTTCCTGATTCTAATGCTAATATCCTCAGTCCCTCCGCCAAGCTTAGGAACACTTGATTGCTCTGATTCTTCTTTTCCTGACATACTTCTTAGATCACCACCAGCACAAAAAATATCTCCAGCTGCTTCAATTACAACAACTCTTATATTTTGATTCTGATCTGCATAGGTTAGGCAGTAAATTAATTCATTCGCCATCATGTCATTGATAGCATTTTTTCTTTCCGGTCTGTTTAATTTGAGAGTTAAGATATGATCATTTTCATTCACTATCAAAGCCCCAAACTTTAATCCATCCAGTGATAAAGATTTTTTATGCATATTCATTTTAAGTCTCCAAAAGAGTAGAGGGGATATTTACTTTTTTTGCTCTAAGGTATTCACCTAAAGACTTTGCCTGAGCATCTTTTCTTGAATTAGATGAAACACCATCCTCTAGAATATCGTGAATATAAAAATTAAGAGAAAGGATGTTAGGAAGATCGAATCTCTCTATTTTAAATTCTTTTAGATCAGGCATTAATTCTTTAAGCTTTTCAATTGTTAGAAATGAACTCAAAAATGCAAACGCATCTAAATCTTTTGCCCACACTCCCAAATTTGCACAACCACCCTTATCTCCTGATCTTGCACCAAACAAAGTCCCTAGAGGGACATGACTTGTTTCACCTTTTGGAGCATCCGGTATTTTTACAGGCTCTGTTTGATAGTAAATTTCTTCAAAATTTAACTGACTTGTTGGCTTAAGTTCTTTTGATTTACCATTGAAATGGACCACTTCATTGATATGCTTTGAATCTACTAATGCTGGCCAATAAATGAGTACCGGGCCATCAGATTTAACGCCACCACCAGCAAAAAAGCCGGGATAGTTTGATAAAGCTAATTCAATAATCTTTGCACTAAAAAGTCTGCCAACAAGTTCTTTATCTTTTGATTTAACATTTATTCTCAGAGCAGCCATTGCTTCTTCATTAGTGTTAGGGTCATCTTTATCATTTCTATCAAGATGAATTGAAACCTCATCAAATTGTTCTCTTCCCCCTACAGAGTTAAATAAAGTATCCGTAAATATTTTAGCTTTCTCCTCAATATCCAATCCTGTCAAAACTAGCTCCATACCATTTCTATAACCCCCGGCAAGGTTAATGCACACTTTATGTTTTTCTGGAGGTGAGCTTCCTCTACAACCCGAAACAAATACTTTATCTTTTTCGGTTTGCTCAATTTTTAAAGTATCAAAATGCGCAACAACATCAGGATTTATATAAGCAGGAGCAGAAATTTCATACAACAATTGTGCTGTTACTGTTCCTGTTGATACAAGCCCTCCTGTCCCAGGATGCTTCGTAATATAAAAGCTACCATCCTCCAGAATTTCTGCTATTGGATAGCCTACGTTATCAAAGCTTGGAACTTCTTTAAAAAAAGCATAATTACCACCTGTGGCCTGGCAGCCACATTCAATAATATGACCAGCAGCTAATGCACCTGCTAATTTGTCATAATCGTTACGCTCCCAACCAAATTTCCATGCAGCCGGACCTATTACTACTGCAGCGTCAGTTACTCTTGGGCAAACAACTATGTCTGCCCCTAGATCTAACGCCTCCTTGATACCCCATGCTCCTAGATAAGCATTTGCTGTGAGAGTATGACAGTCAGATTCTTGAAGAGGCGTACCTTTATCAATGTTATTAAAAGGTTCATTTAATTGAATCAAATTTTCCATTCGTGGCATCAAGTCATCACCAGTAATGTAGGCTACTTTTAGATCAGTTTTTAATTCAGCAAGAATCTTTTCAATTTCGTTTGCCATTGATTGAGGATTTAAACCTCCTGCATTAGTAACTACTTTAATGTTCTTCGATTTACATGTGTGCGCAATTTCTTTTATTTGCTTTAAAAATGTCCCTACGTAACCTTTATCTTCACCTCTTTGCATTCTTTGATTGAAAAGAATTGTCATTGTCAGTTCTGCTAAATAATCTCCAGTAAGAACGTCTATAGGGCCTCCCTCAACCATTTCTTTAGCTGCAGATAACTTATCTCCATAATAACCACTGCAATTAGCTATTCGTATAAGATCAGTCATGCTGCTTCTCTATTAAACCGGATAAAATTAAATCAGATAAAAAATTTGATGAATCTTCTGGTGAAGCCAATGACGGCTTAGAGTGAATTTTTTTATTTTGAAAGTATCTGCCCAAACCTCCCAAGGCCAAAGCTGTTGCTTCGGTATCGATATCAGCAATTTCATTAGCTTTAACAGCTTCATCCAAAAGGCTTTTAATAAAATTTGTAATGTAATTTTCATGAAAATCTATCATTTCGTTGGTTGAATGTTTTTTGCTCAAAGATAAAGTAAATTTTTCAAATCTTGGACCCACAGCCTGATTGACAGTATTCAAGTAGACATGCAATTTTTCTATGGGAGAATCTAGTGTTTGAATTTTTTCCATAGCAATTTTGCCATGCTTGGTTAAAACATTATTAATGGTTAAATTTATCAGCTCATCCTTACTCGGCGCAATTTCATAAAGCGTTCTCAGGGATACCTTAAGCATTGATGCTAAATCGGCCATTGTTTTATATGACTTACCCTCATCAATTATCTTTTCAAGCCGATCCATAACTTCATGATGACGATGGTTTAAAGTACTTGCTTCTTTTAAGAGAGCTTTATTCATCAATTACCAATAGTGATTCACCGTTTTCAACCTGCTGACCTTTTTTAACCATAATCTTTGAAATTTTGCCTGCATTTGGTGACTTGATCGTTTGCTCCATCTTCATAGCTTCAATAATCATTAATGATTGTCCAGCTTTAACTTTTTGATCTTTTTTTATAAGAACCTCTGAAATTTTGCCTGGCATCGGAGCCAACAAACCACCTTCAATGGATGAAGTACTTGGATCAACGAATCTCGGTAAAACCTTCAGTTGGATATCATTAAATGAGTCAAAAACGAATAACCTATCTTTGTCCCTATAAATTTGATATTGACTTCTAATATCATCAATAACACATTCAAGCACTTCATTATCAAAGGAAATAATTTCCACATTTTTTTCAAGAATCGAAATAGATTCTTTATTTATGTAGCTATATTTAATTTGATGTATCTCATTTTCAAATTGAAAAGAAATATTCTGATGCGGCAGTCGACCATTCGTCCAAGAATGCTTAATAAATCGGAGTTTATTTTTATTTTTAATATTAGTTTGCGATATCCACAAAGCGCCTGCGATCATTAAGTTATTTTTATTATAATCGTTGAGAACTTTTTTCCTGTTAGGACTTTGAATCTCAATAAAGTCAGATGTTGTATTTCCGGCCAAAAACTCTGGATGCCTGATGCATTCAACTAAAAAATCTTTATTTGTTTTCACTCCTCCAATACAGGATTTTTCAAGGGCGGTTGCGAGTTGTAAGCATGCATCTGTCCTGTTGGGGGCCCAGCTGATTACTTTTGAGAGCATTGGATCGAAGTTTGTACCGACCTCATATCCTTTCTGGACACCTGAATCCCACCTAATAGATTTATTTTTGTAAGGTTCATAACATACTATTTTTCCAGTTTCAGGTAGAAAATCATTATTTGGATTCTCTGCATAAAGTCGAACTTCCAGTGCATGCCCATTAAATTCAACATCGTTTTGTTTTAATTCTAGATACTCATTTTTTGCAATGTTTATCTGTGCTCTTACAAGATCAACTCCTGTAACTTCCTCAGTAACAGGATGTTCAACTTGCAACCTAGTGTTAACTTCAAGAAACCAGAACTCATTTGTATTTTCATCAAGAATAAATTCGACAGTGCCTGCCGATTGATATTTAATTTTTTTTGCCAATTTGACTGCCGCATTACCAATTTGCTCTCTTAACTCATCATCAAGTTTGGGTGAAGGGGACTCTTCAATAATTTTTTGATGTCGTCTTTGAATTGAGCATTCTCTTTCACCTAGATGTATAACATTTCCATGTTGATCACCCAGAATCTGAATCTCAATATGTCTTGATTTTTTAATGTATTTCTCAATAAATACTCTCTCATCATCAAAACCAGATTTTGCTTCTCTTTTTGCAGCTGCAACTGCATCTTTAAGCTCATTTTTATTATTAACAATTCTCATCCCTTTACCACCGCCTCCAGCAGCAGCTTTAATTAGCAATGGGAATCCAAGTTGTTTTGAGTCTTTAATACTTTCAGCTTTTTCTAGAGTTGGTACGTTTGCTTTTATCGCTAATTCTTTAGCTTTGATTTTGTCTCCCATCACCTTAATAACATGAGGTGTTGGTCCTATCCAAATTATGTTGTTACGAATTACTTTTCTGGCAAAAATTGAGTTTTCAGATAGAAACCCATAGCCAGGATGGATTGCATCGGCTTCTGTCTTTTTTGCTGCATCTACAATTTCATCTGCATCCAAATAGCCATTTTTAAGTTTTACTGCAACATCAGACATGCTTACAAATGTTGCATTTGAATCAGCTTCTTCATAAACGGCAATTGTTTTAATTCCCATTTCATTAGCTGTTCTTATGATTCTGCAAGCAATTTCACCGCGGTTAGCTATAAGTATGGAATTGATTTTCATAATCTGAAGACCCCAAACTCACTTGCACCTTTAATTTCAGAGTTATTAATTACAGATAAGCAAAAACCAATTATTGTTCTTGTATCTCTTGGATCAATTATCCCATCATCGGTAATCATGCTGCTCGCAACTAGGCCAAGGGACATTTGTTCAGCCATATTTTCAACCATTTTTACAATTTCAGCATCAGCTTTTTCATCAAATTTTTCACCTTTTCTTGCAGCCTGGCCTCTCCTTACAATCGACATAACACCAGCGATTTGCTTTGGTCCCATCACAGCAATTTTTGCTGTTGGCCAAAGGAAAGTGAACTTATTATCATAGGCCTTACCTGACATTGCGTATGTCCCAGCTCCATAAGATGATCCCACAATAATGGTAATATGGGGCACGGTTGAATTTGATACTGCATTTATAAGTTGAGAACCTTTTTTAATGATCGCTTGTCTTTCAAAGTCTTTACCGACAAGAAAACCAGTAACATTTTGTAAAAAAATTATTGGCATATTTCTTTTATTGCAGAGCTGAATAAATGTTGCTGCTTTTTCAGCAGACTCTGGATAAATTGGGCCATTGTTGCCAACAATGCCAACAGGATAGCCATGCATCATTGACCAACCACATATCATTGTTTTTCCATAAAGAGGCTTATATTCTTCAAACCTTGATCCATCAACAATTCTTCCTATCACCTCTCTAATATCCAATGGACTTTTAAGATCTTCATCAACCAACCCCAATAACTCGTCAGGATCTAAGGTGGGCTCATCTCCAAACAAGGAAGGCTCTATTCCCTGTTTTTCCCAATGAAGATGTGAAACAACGTTGCGGCATAAACGAATAGCATCCATTTCATCTTCAGCAAGATAGTCAGATAAGCCTGATACCTCAGAGTGCATCTTAGCGCCGCCAAGGGTTTCATCATCAGACTCTTCGCCAGTTGCCATTTTTACAAGAGGGGGCCCTGCTAAAAAAACTTTAGCTTGATCTTTAACAAATATATTGTAATCAGACATTCCAGGTTGATATGCACCACCGGCTGTAGAAGATCCAAAAACAACTGAGATGACCGGTATTCTCATTTTTGAGAGTTCTGTCATGTCATAAAAAAATCTTCCAGTCGCAGCAAAATGAGTATGTCCAATTGTGGGTGCTATCGGAGGCTGATCTCCTTTCTTACCTGTACCCATTCTTAAATCACCACCTGCAGATTCAACAAAATTTATATACGGCAATCGATTTACTCTGGCAATTTCCATTGCACGATTCCACTTTTCTCCGACATAAACTGTCATAGCTCCTGCTAGTACAGATGGATCATTTGCAAATATTACGCATTCTGTACCAGCAACAACTCCTATACCACATACGCAACCACCGCCAACAGTAAATTCCGTCCCATAGGCAGCAAATGGTGCAATTTCAAGAAATGGTGTGTCGGGATCTAGAAGATTGAAGACTCTTTCTCTAACAGGCATTTTTCCTCTTTTTGCTAGTCTTTCATGATGATGCTTACCACCTCCCAGTTTTGCTTTATCAAGAAGTTCATCAAGGAAACTTATCTTATCAAGCATCATTTCTTTGTTCTGAGAAAACTCTTCAGAGTTAGTATCAAGATTGGATTTAATTTTTGGTGCAAGATTTTTCATATTAGATAATCTAATAATGGTAATATAATAAACTAAATATTACCAATAAATAATTGTTTTAAAATTAGTTAAACTAATAATTAAAAAAGGAATAATTAATTATGAACTCAAGAATCTGCGAACTATTAGATATCGAATTTCCTCTGGTAGCATTTACTCATTGTAGAGATGTGGTTGTTGCTGTATCAAAAGCAGGAGGGTGTGGTGTACTAGGTGCAGTTGGTATGACACCAGAACAATTAGAAGAGGAGCTCAAATGGATTGATGATCATATCGATGGCTTGCCATACGGAGTAGATGTTCTTATACCTAACAAAATGGCAGACAAGGACAAAAAGTTTGATGCAAAAAAACTATCATCAATGATCCCACAGGAATATGCTGATTTTAGGGCTGACATTCTTGAAAATCATGATATCGAAGCCAGTGAGTTAAGAAAAATTAATACCGCTGCAACATATATGGCTGAGAACACCAAGGAGGATGGAGCTAAGGCACTTTTGGATGTTGCGTTCAGTCATCCCATAAAAATAATCGCTAATGCTCTTGGAGTGCCACCCGATTGGATGGTAAAAATGGGTAAAGATAACAATGTTAAAGTTGCTGCACTTCTTGGGACCTCACAACATGCTATTAACCAAGTAAAAGCTGGCGTTGATATATTAGTAGTTTCTGGCACCGAAGCAGGTGGTCATTGCGGCAGTGTTTCAACAATGGTCTTGATCCCTGAAGTTTATGAAGCTATTCAACCGTATGGTGATGTTCCAATCTTAGCAGCAGGTGGAATTGCAACTGGAAAACAGATGGCTGCAGCTATGAGCATGGGTGCATCTGGTGCGTGGTGTGGATCAGTATGGCTAACAACAGCTGAGTCAGAAGTTCCACCTATAATTAAACAAAAAATGATCGAAGCGTCCTCGAGTCAAACAACTCGTTCTAGAAGTAGAACTGGTAAACATTCAAGACAGCTTGTTTCAGCATGGACTCAAGCTTGGGAAGCTGATGGTGCACCTGAACCACTTCCAATGCCCTTACAGCCAATGGTCGCTGAACCAGCATTAGCAAAGGTTAATAAATTAGCAGAGGGTGGTCATGAAGGAGCTAAAGATCTTTCTACCTACTGGGTTGGTCAGGGAGTAGGGCTAATGAATCAGAGCATTTCTGCCAGCGATGTTGTCCAAGAATTTAAAGAAGACTTCATTGAGGCCTATGAAAGGCTAGCTAATTTTATAGGCGAATAATTTTATTAGTTTCTATTTGGATGGTGGCTGGCTCAGTAACAGTTAACTCTATTCAATAAATCTTTGTGAAGTTGCCCGTTTAAACGCATCTCGATTAAATAGTTTTTCTGACCATCGAGCTATATTTGGCTTTAATGCTTCGTTAACATTTAAAGAAGTAGCTAAATAAATAGCATAGCTTACACATATATCAGCTAGAGTGAATCGGTCGCTACAAAGGTATTCCCTAGATTCTAACTTTTTTTCTAACAACCTCAGTCTTGCCAAAAACCATCTTTTGTAACCTTCTGCAGCTGCATCAGCCACACCTACTTCTTGTAGGGCATATCTTAGGTAAACAGTAAGAGGGAAGGTCAAAGTAGCATCAGAATGCGCAAGCCAATTTAGATAATCAGCATAGTCATCTTCATCAGGAGAAACTATTAAATCAGATGGACCATATTGCTCACACAAATAAGTACACATAGCTACTGATTCGGTCATTTCAACTTTTCCATCCTTTAAATATGGAACAGTGCCAAGAATATTTATATCTAGATATTCCTTTTTAAAAAATCTTGGTGGAAATGGCAGCATCTCTAACTCATAATCTAAACCCATTTCTTCTGCAGTCCATAAAGGGCGAACATGCCTTGAATCATTACATCCAAAAATCTTCATAATTTATTCATATCAAAAATATATTAAATTAGCATCTCAGTTCCAACATATCATTGCAACCTTATTTTGATTAGAATGATCTCATGAAAATTGATGCGCCAATTATCACTAGAGATCCTAGTGATGCCGCAGATTTATCTTCAAAGATAGAGGCGTCGGGATTTGATGGGCTGTGTACATTTGAAGGTCCTCATGAACCATTCCTGCCGCTCGCAGTTGCGGCATCAAACACTAAAAAGATTAATTTAATTACATCCATAGCCATTGCCTTTGCTAGGAATCCTATGCTGTTAGCAAATATTGGTTATGACTTACAGCTCTTATCAAAAGGACGATTTATTATGGGTCTTGGATCTCAGATCAAACCGCATATAGAAAAACGCTTTTCAATGCCATGGTCTTCTCCAGCAAACAGAATGAGGGAAATGATCCAAGCTATAAAATCTATATGGGAATGTTGGGAAAATGGAACCCAGTTAAATTTTAAGGGAGAATTTTATAGTCATACGCTTATGACACCCCTTTTTAATCCTGGAAAACATGAGTATGGTCTTCCCAGTATATATCTTGCTGGAGTGGGGCCATTGATGACATGTGTAGCAGCAGAAGTTGCTGATGGATTATTGGTCCATCCATTTCATTCAGTAAAATCTCTTGAAGCCATAACACTTCCTGCAGTAGACAAAGGGCTTAATAAATCAAAAAATAAAAATTTTAAAATTTCAATTGGCGCCATGGTGGCTGCTGCAGATGATCAGAATGAGCTTGATCAAGCAATTAATGGACTGAGAATGCAGCTTGGTTTTTATGGCTCCACACCTGCCTATAAAGTTGTTCTAGAGGAGCATGGTTG
Source organism: SAR86 cluster bacterium (assembly GCA_003331565.1). GTDB lineage: Bacteria > Pseudomonadota > Gammaproteobacteria > Magnimaribacterales > D2472 > MED-G82. The sequence continues at coordinate 36,132 of QOPE01000001.1, forward strand.
GGAGAATATACATTTTGAACTTAACAAGCTCTCAAAAAAAGGAGCGTGGGATGAGATGCCAAAACTTATTAATGATGAAATGCTGGAAACAATTGCCATTGTCGGAAGTATTAATTCTGCCAAGGATCAGATTCATGAAAGGTACTCTGCAATTGCTGAAAGAGTAGCTCCAACTTTTTTTAATCCTAATGCTGAAGCACCCTTTAACTTTATAAATGTTTTTAATGAGAGGCCTTAATTGAAAACTCTACCAGATATATCAGACCTATATCCTCAGATGCTAAATGTCTCCAATAAAAGATTTCTTCGATATGGCAAATCTAATATTCTTAATGGTGAGATCGAAACTGTTTTCTGTACCGATGATAACAGCCTAGTTAAATCAATTCTGGCAGAAGATGGTAGAGGAAGGATATTAGTTATTGATGCAGTAGGTGTTAATCATGTTTCCATGATTGGTGATCAAATTGCTGCTGAGGCAGTAAAAAATAATTGGCAGGGAGTTGTCTTAAACGGTTACATAAGAGATGTAACAGAGATTAATGATCTTCCAATATCAATAATTGCAAAAGGCAGCGTGTTTAAAAAAACTGAAAAATTTGGTCTTGGAAAGAGAGGAGCAATGATTTCCTTTGCAGGATTGATATTTAAACCGGGCTACTGGTTGTACGCAGACGAAAATAATTTTGGGATCAGTCGTCAAAAATTAGAATTTTGATCAATGATCAATTGCTTTTTTTTCCAAATATCATCAACGAAAACCTTAAATTTCTCCCTATAATTATTTGAGCTTTTATCATGATGATTAATAAGCTCAATCGGTATTTGGTATTTTTTAACTATAATTTTTACATTTTTCATTTCACCACAAGCAAATGCCCATGCTGAGCGTTTGTCTGTTTCGTAAATCAATGTGAAATCAATTAATTCACTTACCATTTGCATGCCTGAAAGCGCAGTTGCAAGCGCTCCAATTTTTGGATTAAGTAAATTTTTATAGTCTGATTTCATTGCCGCTTTCTTGGTGTCTGAGAATCTTGTTCCCTCAGCAAAACTGAATGCTGTTGCTGGATGCCTTGTAAACCTTTTTGCCGCAATTCTAGAATTTTCAAAATCAATTATTTTTAAGTTAGGATTTTTAGTTATTTCTTCCCTTGAGTGTCGATTCACAAATGGCATATCTATCGTCTTGTGTACCAAATAAATAAGCGGTATCCATCGCAACTGTTTTTTCATGAAGAATTTTAAAAGCGGAGCTTTATAATTCGCAGAAAAAAGAAGTACAAATATGTCAGCCCATGACATGTGATTACTGGTGCCCAGGTACCAACTTTTTTTAGAAATCCCTTCAGGAAATTCAATTATCCAATTTGGTCTATGAAGAGGAATTAATGAAATTTTCATTGCCCAAACAACAATCTCACCAATTCCATTAGCAATTCCAGTGATAAATTTTTTTATTTTTTTTGAGGGGAGTACGCGAGGCAAACAAACAATCGAAAGTACAATCAGTCCGATCGAAAGAATAATAATAATTGTGTTAACTGTTAGAACACCAATTATATTTTTATAAAGACTTCTCACCCCGTTTAACCTCTTCCCAAAGCTCATCAAGGTCGTCTATATTAGCATTTTCTATGTTTTGATTTCTTTTTTTTGCAATTTCCTCAAGTTTTAAAAACCTTCTGATGAATTTTTGGTTAGCTGATTCAATTGCTATATCAGGATCAATTTGAAGGTGTTTGGCTAAATTAATTAAGACAAAAAAGAGATCACCTAACTCTTCTTTTGTCTGGTCTTTTTTATGTTGAATAGATTTTAATTCGTTTAATTCTTCATAGACTTTTTCAAATACATCTTCAGTAGAATCCCAATCAAAATTTTTCTTTGAGGCTTCTTTTTGAATCTCTTTAGATTTTTGAATTGGAGAAAGAGAGCCTGAAATCGATTCAAAACTTACCTTGTTAGTATTTTGCTTTTTTTCTTTCTCTTTTATTTCATCCCACAGCTTTGATTGCTCATCTGCTGAAATCTTTAGATCAAAATCCGGATCAAAAACATTTGGGTGTCTTGTTATTAGTTTTTTGCTCAAAACCTCAATAACATCATTAAAATCAAAATCATTATTTTCTTTTGCAATCTGTGAGTGAAAGATTACTTGAAGCAAGACATCGCCAAGCTCTTCTTTTATATTTTCCTGATCATTTTTGGCAATAGCTGCAACCAACTCATAGGCTTCTTCTATGGAGCAATGTGCGATTGAGTTGTGATCCTGTTTTATATCCCATGGACAACCCTTATCTTTATCTCGAAGCCTTTCCATCAGCTCGAGAAGAGGATCAATATCAGCCAACTTAGTAGCCGCTTATATCTGCGTATCTAGACTTATGATAAGTTGAGGAACCAAAAATTTGTTCTGCCACTCTTGCACGTTTTAGATAAAAGCCAATGTCATACTCATCTGTAACACCAATACCACCATGCATTTGGATTGATTCATTGCTTACTGTGTGCAAGGTTGTACCAGCTTGAAATTTTGCCAGGCTTGATAGCCTTTCAAGCTCATTAGAGTTTTCATCTGCAGCATGCATTGCAGCTATTACAGCTGATTTTGTTAACTCGATTTCACAAAACATTTTTGCTGCTCTATGTTGCAAAGCCTGAAATGACCCAATCAGCACACCAAACTGCTTTCTTTCCTTAAGATAATTTAAAGTTATTGCAAATGCTTCCTCGGTATTTCCTAGCATTTCCGCTGACATTGCAATTCTTCCAAAATCCAAAACTTTTTGAATTTGGTCAGAAGCACCATCAATCTCGCCAAGGATTGCCTCAGCTGAAATTGTTACATCTTCAAATGAAATATTTGCATAATTTCTTGAATCTGCAGTTGGTACTTTTCTTCTATTTATACCCTTTAAACTAGGATCTACAATGAATGCTGATAATCCTTGGGCATCACCTTTGTTACCAGAAGTTCTAGCTATAACAATCAAAAGATCAGCACTTGAACCATCAATTACAAAAACCTTTTCTCCATTGATGACCCATCCATCATTATTTTTTTCAGCGGTAAGCTCTGTATTTGCAGGTTCATGATGTGATCCCTCGTCAATTGCTAGAGCAGTCGTCAGCTTACCTTCAAGAATTTTTCCAAGAAGTTCTTCTTTTTGAGACTCGGAACCCATTTGATTGATCGAAGTAACGCCTAATACACCTGTAGCAAATAAGGGAGAGGGAACTAGAGTTTTGCCTAACTCTTGAAGCACCACGCTTATGCCTGCAAGACCAAACTCTGAACCTCCATATTTCTCTGGAATAAGAATGCTTGTCCAGCCAAGCTCAACCATTTCATTCCATAGACCTTCATCCCAAGAATTTGGATGATCTTCATCTCTGAGTTTTCTTAAGTGAGATACCGGAGCTTTATCTTTTGCGAAGTTTGAAGCAGTATCTTTTAAAAACTGTAATTCTTCATTTAAGACTAGTTTCATATTAATCCTTTATTAAGCAGGAAGATCTAAAACTCTTTTAGCGATTACATTTAATTGAACTTCAGAAGTGCCGCCCTCAATTGAGTTTGCTTTTGTTCTCAACCATGCCCTTGTAATAGCTTTCTCTTTAGATTCAGCTTCATCACCATCCCAAATAAAACCTTTGTTACCCATGGCTTCTATCATGAGTTCATATCTGTTTTTATTATGCTCTGTCCCGTAGTATTTAAATATTGATGATGCAGCTGAGGCTTTTCCACCTTCATCGCCAGCTCTTTGGAGAGTTAAACCGAAGGAATGCTCTTTCATCTTATGCTCAGTTACTCTTGATCTAAAATCTAGATCTGCAATTTTTCCATTTTCTTCACCAAGATATGTTTTTGCGAGTCCTACTACGCCTTTAGTCTTAGATCCATCACCACCACCTGCAGCAAGCCCAAAGTTTGATATAAAGTTTCTTTCATGTTGAAGGAGCTTCTTTGCAATGGTCCAGCCTTGATTCTCTTTTCCAATCAAGTTTTCTTTTGGGACTTTCACATTATCAAAAAAAGTTTCACAAAATGGAGACTTTCCACTGATTAAGGTTATAGGTTTTGTAGTAACCCCAGGATCAGCCATATCAATTAATAAAAAACTAATACCACTATGTTTTGGTTCTTTTGGACCAGTTCTGACTAGAGCAAATATCCAATCAGCCTGATCAGCATATGATGTCCAAACTTTTTGGCCATTTACTAGATAATGATCACCCATATCTTCAGCTTTTGTTGAGAGAGAAGCTAAATCAGAACCTGATCCTGGTTCGGAGTAACCCTGGCACCATCTAATTTCACCTTTAAGTATTTTTGGTATGTGTTCCATTTTTTGAGCTTCATTACCGTATTCAATTATTACTGGAGCCAACATCCAAATACCAAAACTATTAAGTGCAGGTCTTGCTCCAATTTTAAAGAGTTCAGAGTTAAGAATTTTAATTTCATCACTGTTTAGACCGCCCCCACCATATTCCTTAGGTAATGCTGGAGCAGTCCATCCTTTTCCACCCATTTTATCTAGCCATATTTTTGATTCAGGATTTTTGTAAATAGCGTTCCTGCCACCCCAGACAACTTCGTCTTCAACCATTGGAGTTCTCATGGATGGAGGACAGTTTTCTTCTAACCACTCACTAACTTCAGCTCTAAAATTTTCTAAATTACTCATACAGTTTGTTTCCTAGATTATTTACTTGATAAATTGAAGAGTTATTATAATCAAAAGATTAAATTAATTGTAATAAGGAATAGTTATGAAAGCCTATCAAGTCGAAGAGCCAGGAAAACCTTTAGTTTGTAATGAAGTTGAAACACCGAACCCGCAAGGCAAAGAAGTTTTAGTAAAAACTATTAGTTGTGGAGTTTGTCACTCTGATGTTCACATTCATGAGGGCGCATTTAATCTTGGGGGTGGTAATAAGCTTGAACTGCCTCTGGAGAGGCCTTACACCCTTGGACATGAAGTATTTGGAGAAGTTATTGCCTGTGGAGATGATGCTACTGTTGAAATCGGATCTAAATTTGTTGTGTATCCGTGGATTGGATGTGGAGAATGTGAGCTGTGCAAAAAAGGGGATGAGCATCTTTGTAATCTAGCTCAAAACATAGGTGTGCAGATGCCAGGTGGTTTTGGAGATCACATTTTAGTGCCTGATCAGAAATACTTACATGAGGCTGGGGACATAGAGCCTCATCTCGCAGGAAGCTATGCATGCTCAGGTTTAACTGCATATAGCGCTTTAAAAAAAGGCTTACCTTATTCATCCGATAATAAAGCAATTATTTTGGGGGTTGGTGGAGTTGGCATGATGGGATTACAAATAGCAAAATCTGCGTTTAATGTTAATCCAATCGTTATCGATGTTGATGATGAAAAACTTGAGATAGCATTGAGTAATGGTGCTTCAAAAGCATTTAACTCTACTAAAGAAGAATCATTAATGGAGATCCTTGAATATACTGAGGGTGGTGCAATGACGTTAATAGATTTTGTTGGCTCAGAGTTATCAGCGGGTTTTGGAACCAATCTTTTAGCCAAGGGCGGTAAATACATTATCGTGGGTCTTTATGGTGGCGAATTAAAAATGCCACTACCCTTAATCCCAATCATGGAGAGAACCATTCAGGGCTCATATGTTGGAAGCCCCGTAGATATGGAAGAATTGATGGAGCTAGTTCGTGCAAATAAAATTGATCCAATACCAGTCGAGAAGAGAAATGCATCTGAGGCTTACCAGACTCTCTTAGATCTCAAAGATGGAAAAATAATTGGAAGAGCAGCATTAATGCATGATTAGCCAAGATTAATCTTTGAAATAACCTCATTAATTTTTTTATTAATAACTATATCGGCTAACCCATCGTAAGGAGTCTCGTCATTATTAATAATGGCAAGCTTTGCATTGTTTTCTAATGCAATCTTTGGAAGAGAAGCGACAGGTTGAACAACAAGTGATGATCCCAGCACTAAAAATAAATCACAATCTACAGTTAAATTCTGAGCATTAATAAGATCATCTGCATTCATCGGCTGACCAAATGAAATGGTAGCGACTTTTATTAAGCCTGAGCACTCATTACAGGCTGGAATCGGTTCGTTATTTCTTACGGCATCATGAAAAATTTTCAAAGAATATTTTTTTTTACATTCAAGACATTTTGCAGATGTTGCATTTCCGTGAATTTCAATAATATTAGTATTTTTTTGGAATACTCTTTGATGCAAACCATCGATATTTTGAGTTACTAGAAAATTATCTTTGTTGAGATCTAATAATTTTGAAACAAATCGATGTCCCTCATTAGGATTAATTTTCTCTAGCAACTTATTTAATTCAATATTTCTTTCCCATGAAAGAATTCTCGACTGCTCACTTTTTATAAAATCATTGAAATAAATTGGTTTATTTGATTTCCAAAAACCATTATCACTCCTGAAATCTGGTAATCCGGAGTCGGTACTAATGCCTGCACCAGTAAGAATAATGATGCGGTTTGAGTTTTTAATAAGATTTGATAATTCTTGAATTCTATTACTCATAAGGAATAAATGCCTAGAGTAGTTATAATACGCGCATGTTTAAAAAAATAGGCTTAATTTTTAAGAATTCTCTTTCAGATAATGATAAGAATAGTCTTAAGCAATTAATACCAGTCTTAATAAAATCAGACTGTACTATTTATGTTGAGGAAGAAATTAATTTTGATGGGAATTTTGCGACTGAAGTATTAAATGATTTTCCGAAGACCCTAGATCTGTTGATTGTATTTGGTGGGGATGGAACTTTCCTTGGCTCAGCTCGAAAATTTTTAGAGTTTGAAATACCCATGTTGGGAGTTAATTTTGGCAGCGTTGGGTTTTTAACCGATATAAGTGTTGAGGGTTTTGAAGAAACTATTAAAGATATTTTATCTGGTAGGCATATTATAGAAGAAAGAGATTTGGTAAGAGTCTCATTTTCTAATCAGACATACTTCGGCTTGAATGAAGTCCTTATTCATTCGGGCTCATATGCTCAATTGATGAGGTATAAGCTAAAAATTGGTGAGAGGGTTGTTTATGAGCAGCGCTCTGATGGACTTATTATAGCGACTCCAACAGGTTCCTCAGCCTATGCATTATCTGCTGGAGGTCCAATTATTGATCCCGAACTATCTGTCTTTAATATAATTCCCATGATGTCTCAAAGTTTATCTTCAAGGGCTCTTGTGTCTCCAAACAAAAAAGATATTTCAGTTGAAATAATGGATGGTCCTCTTGAGCATGGAATGATATGTGTTGATGGTCAAGAAAATATCCAAGTTAACTTTGGCGATGAAATTTTAATATCTAAGAATGAAATTAAATTAAAAATTGTCCATCCAAAAAATAATAATTTTTATGAATCTTGTAGAGAGAAGTTGGGATGGAGTCTTGATATTACCAATACCAAGCCATCTTGAGACTATCTCTTTCAAACATTCTTATATTTATAGCGATTCTCTTAAGCCTAGTTACCTTTTTTGGACAAAACCAACTCACTTTTTATTTAACTTTTTTAAAGGCAGACATAGCAAATGGCTTTTTAAGCTTTAGTTCGTTTGAAAAGACATATTTCATAGATTATGAATTTTGGAGATTAATATCTCCAATCTTTATTCATTTCTCAGTGGCTCATTTAGCATTTAATTCGCTATGGGTTTATATTTTGGGAACTAGAATTGAAAATTTAGAGGGCTTTAAAAAGTTAATTCTTCTTATCATTTTTTCAGGAAGTCTCAGCAATTTTGCTGAATCTGCTGCATCAGGAGCCGTTATATTTGGCGGCTTGTCAGGTTGTGTTTACGGTTTGCTAGGTTATTGTTATATCAAAGAGTTTATTCAAAAAAGATTTTCTTTTGGAATGCCTCCAGCAATATATATTTTTATGATTGTTTGGCTTGCATTGGGATACCTTGATATCCTGAATCTTTTTGGTTTTGGGAAAATTGCAAACACTGCTCATTTGACTGGACTGATTTGCGGTATATTATTTGCACTAATTAAAAAATGAGCAACGCTAAAACTATTAAAAAAGCAGTATTGCCAGTCGCTGGGCTTGGTACTAGGTTTCTTCCTGCTACAAAAGCAATTCCAAAAGAAATGCTTCCAATTGTTGATACTCCATTGGTTGAATTTGCTGTTAGAGAGGCAATTGAAGCTGGTATCGAGGAAATAATATTTGTAACTAGTCATACAAAAAGATCTATCGAAGATCATTTCGATAGAAATCTTGAACTTGAATTAAAATTATCGAGCTCAAATAAAGAAAGTTACCTAGATAAAGTTAATTTAAATGAGTATGAGGGCATCAAGTTCTCATTTGTAAGACAAAGAGATCAGAGAGGGCTAGGTGATGCAATCTCGCAAGTTTCTCATCTCATACTTCCAGATGAGTATTTTGCAATCCTGCTTGCAGATGATTTATTTGATGGTAATCCTGGAGTGACATCCCAGCTAATGGATGCATTTAAGTTGCATGGCAAAAGTATTATTGCAGTCAATGAGGTAAGCGAAGAGGAGACAAAAAAGTACGGTGTTATTAGTGGCGAGCTTTCAGGTAATCTTACAAGCATTGAAGAGATTGTAGAGAAACCGCAATCTAATCCTCCAAGTAATTTAGCAGTTACAGGAAGATACTTATTGAGTGGCGAGATTATGGAGGAACTAAAAACTCTTGAACCAGGCTTTGGAAATGAAATCCAACTAACTGATGCAATCGCTAAAATGCTGCAAAAAGGTGAAATGCTGGGATTGAAATACGATGCATTAAAATTTGATTGCGGTTCAAAAGAGGGTTTTGTTCAAGCCAACATTCATTTTGCAAAAAAACAATACATAATAAGTTGAGCGACTTACTCTTAAATCTTTTAAAATTTTTTAATCCAGAAACGTCACATTCGCTAAGTCTTTCATTGCTTAAAATTGCGCATAAATTGCATTTATATTCCTTGCTAGGAATTAAATTTAATTTCAAAAACCAAGATTCGCTTGTATTCAAAAATTTAACTTTTAAAAATAGACTTGGCACGTCAGCTGGCCTTGATAAAAATGCTGACTACATTGAATGTTTAGGTGCATTGGGGTTTGGGTTTTTAGAGGTAGGAACTGTTACCCCTAGGCCCCAGATTGGCAATCAAAGACCAAGAGTTTTTAGATTCAGTAAACATAATTCTGTTATCAACAGACTTGGTTTTAATAATAAAGGACTAGAGTACTTAGTTAATAACCTAAAAAGATCTAAATATGATGGAGTTTTGGGGGTAAATATTGGCGCAAATAAAGACTCCGATGAAGAACAACGAATCAAAGATTATTTAACTTGTTTTAGAGCGGTAGCAAAGTATGCAGATTACATTGCCATAAATATATCCTCACCAAATACGCCAGGTCTTAGAGATTTGCACTCTAACAATAATATAGCTGAGCTGTTAAATGAGATTTCACTAGAAAGAGAAAAGCTAAATTATAAAAATCCAATTTTTCTAAAGATTAGTCCTGATGAGGATGAGAATACATATCAAAACATAATTAACTCAGTGATTGAGTATAGTCTTGACGGTTTAATTGCTACTAATACAACAATTCAAAGAGACCAATCTAGCTCAAGATCAATCACAGATACTCAGGGTGGCTTATCTGGCAGACTACTATATGACAAATCTAATATAGTACTAAAGCAAATAGCCGATCATTCGAAACAAAATCTTCTAATCATAGGTGTTGGAGGAGTTGACAGCAGAGACTCTTTCTATAATAAACTTAAATTAGGTTCATCTCTGGTTCAGGTCTACACAGGATTTATTTTTAAAGGCCCAAAGCTAATAAAAGCAATACTTGAGTAAGTTATGGAAATTATTATCCCTCTCTTAGTGATAATTTTTTTAGCTGGGTCAATAGGCTTCTTAAGACCATCAAAAAAAATGAAGTTTCTTGCTGAATTAAGAGTCGCAGCACTGAAGCTTGGATTCAAGATTAATTCATCAATTACATTAAAAAATAAGTTCAAAAACATGCAACCTAATCTGGTTTTATATCAGATAAGAAATACTACATCTATAGAAAAAGGGCAATTTGTAAGAGACGAAAATGCATTGAAATTATATGATCCATCATCATTAAAATTTGATCCAGATTTTGTAAAAATTGAAAAAAAAATTAATCAATTACCACAATCAATACTTGAAATTATTTTTTTTGAGTCCAATATAGCTATCCTTTGGGATGAAAAATTAGGTTTAAGTGAGTTGAAAAAAATTCATCATTCCATAAATAAGATTTAATTAAGAACAAAAAATTTAATGCCATCAAGTCTTGTAATAGTAGAGTCACCAGCAAAAGCAAAGACTATTTCTAAATATTTAGGTGATGAATATATCGTTAAATCAAGTGTCGGCCATATTCGTGACCTTCCTAAAAAAGGTATTAAATCAGGCACCAAAAGAAATGTAATTCCTAAAGACCTGCCAGCTGATGAAAAGGCAAGATTAAAAAAAATTAATGAAAGAAAAAGATTAATAAATCGGATGGGAGTTGATCCTGATAGTAATTGGAAAGCTACCTATCAAATTATTCCTGAAAAAGAGAAAGTAATTAAAGAACTTAAAACCTCTGCTAAGAAGGTTGAAAATATTCTCCTAGCTACGGACTTAGATAGAGAAGGGGAAGCCATTGCTTGGCATTTAAAAGAGGCGCTAGGTCCAGAAAAATATAATTTTCAAAGAGTAAGATTTAATGCGATTACCAAGGATTCAATCCTTGAAGCATTTTCTGATCCAAAGGAGATCGATCAGAACCTAGTCAATGCACAGCAAGCCAGAAGATTTCTTGATAGGGTGGTAGGATTTGAGCTTTCTCCCTTACTTTGGGCAAAAATTGCAAGGAATTTGTCTGCCGGAAGAGTTCAATCAGTTGCACTAAGATTATTGGTTGAAAAAGAAAAGAGCATTAAGGAATTCAAACCTGAAGAGTTTTGGGAAGTGAGCTTTGTTGCAAAAGATTCTAATGACATCGAGATTAATTTTGATTTACCTAGAAAAAAAATTGATCCGCTTCTATCAGCTGAAGAAGCAAAAAGTATTCAAGCTCTAATTGAAAATGCTAACCTTAATATTTCATCAATTTCACAAAGACCAGTTAAAACAAAACCAAAGCCTCCGTTTATTACATCTACTCTTCAGCAAGCTGCAAGTACTAGGTTGGGTTTTAATGTTAAAAGGACAATGAGGGTGGCACAAAAATTATATGAAAATGGTTTTATAACCTACATGAGAACCGATGCTCCTTCTTTATCAAAAGAGTCCATACAGGATGCAAGAGCATTTATTAGTGATGAACTTGACCCTAGTTATTTAACGAATGCTCCGAGAATCTATTCATCACAGGAAAATGCGCAAGAGGCTCATGAAGCTATTAGACCAACGAGTGCTTCTAGGAAACCCGGAATGATAACTTCATCTTCAGATGAGGAGCAGCGATTGTATGAACTTATTTGGCAACAATTTATAAGTTCTCAGATGCCAGATGCAGAATATTTATCAACTTCAGCAAAAGTAAATCTGGAAGGATATGAATTTGTTGCAAGAGGAAGAGAGGTTGTTTTTGATGGATTTACCAAAGTCATGCCGCCACGTAAAGATGAAGATGCAATTTTGCCCCCACTTGCAGAAGGAGATTCCTTAAATCTTGTCGATCTTAAAAATGAAAAGAAGTTTACAAAACCACCCGCCAGGTTTTCTGAAGCCGCACTTGTTAAAGAGCTTGAAAAAAGAGGTATTGGCAGACCATCAACTTATGCAAATATTATTTCTACCATTCAAGACAGGGGCTATGTATCGATTGAGAACAGAAGGTTCTTTGTTAAAAAAATAGGAATGATTGTTTCAGATAGGCTAGTGGAAAGCTTCGATGACATAATGGATTACGGTTTTACTGCAAACTTTGAGACACAACTTGATGATATTGCGAATGGAACTAAGGATTGGATTACAGTATTAAACTCATATTATGAAGCGTTCCAAGATGATTTAAAAAATGCCTCTGATCCAGAAATGGGAATGAGAGGTAATAAGGCAACTCCTACTAATATTAATTGTCCTCAATGCGGAACAAATAAACTAAATATCAGAAATGCAAGCAATGGAGTTTTTCTTGGATGTGCAGGATACAGATTGGAAGGGGATGAACAATGCAAAAAAACACTAAACTTAATTTCTGGTGATGAAGCTATAAGTGTTGATGATCAAGAAGAAGCAGAAAATTTAGTTATTAAAAAGAGATGCCCTCTCTGTGATACCAGCATGGATAACTATCTAATTGATGAGCACCATAAGTTGCATGTTTGTTCAAATAATCCTGACTGCAAAGGTGTCATCGTTGAAGAGGGCAATTTTAAGATCAAAGGATATGATGGCCCAACATTGGAATGTCATAAATGCGGAGCTGATATGCAGCTTAAAACAGGTAGGTATGGCAAATACTTTGGTTGCAGCAACGATAATTGCGGTGCTACAAGAAGATTGCAAAGAAATGGAGATCCTTATCCAATATTTATGGATCCAATTGCATTAGAAGATCTTAAGTGTAAAAAAGTTGATGACTATTATCTTTTAAGGGATAGCCTTAAAGGGTTATTTCTAGCAGCCAGCCAGTTTCCTAAAAACAGAGAAACAAGAGCACCTTCTGTAGAGGAATTAAAGATGGCAGGTAGTCAACTACCGGAAAAACATCAATACCTTTTAACAGCTCCAAGTCATGCTGAATCAGGTCATCCATACATCATTAGATACAATAAGGCTGAAGATGTTCATTATCTTTCAGCAGAAAATGAAGGAAAAAAAACTGGAATTAGCTCAACATTTGAATCAGATACCTGGGTAACAAAGTCCAAAAAATAGCCTTTTAAAAATTTATCTTTATGTTAAGGTCAATATATGTCTAATTATCTCGAACTAACACAATTACCAGACGGGACAATCGTCCTTAGAAGATCAGATGACCATGAAAATCCAATTGTTAAAATTGAATTTGGTAAAGAATCAAAAGACTTTTTGAATGGGGAGGAGTTAGCTGTAGCTAAAGAAATGATCAGAGCTGGAATAGAAAGCGTGAGCGGAAATGTTATAGACTTCGACGAGTTTTTTGATTCAAAAATGCAACGTGTTTCTAAGAAACCAGTTACTGTGCATTAATTTTTTCTTATTAACCCTATACCGATACCTTCAACTTCTGCAGATTCGTTTCTGAGATCAATATGAATTGGATCGAAGTCTTTGTTAGCAGGCTTTAGCAATAATTTATGATTTTCTTTAAAAATATATTTTAAAGTAACATCATCTTCAGTTCTGACGACAGCCAAATCACCATTTTTGAAATCATTAGTTTTATGAATGGCCACTAAATCATCTTCATAGATTCCATCCTCTATCATTGATAGTCCTTTGACCTTAAGAAAATAATCTACGTTTCTAGAAAATAAACTGGGATCAACATTAATTTCTCTTTCTATGTTTTCGGATGCCAGAGTTGCAGAACCTGCTGCTACCAAGCCAATAACTGGAATACTTGCACCTGATGAGCTTTTTTTGTTTTTAATGCTGATTCCTCTGGAAGAACCCCCAGCAATGGAAATGATATTTTTCTTTTCCAACGCGCGCAGATGACTCTCTGCAGCATTTGGAGATTTAAAGCCCAATTTTTGGCAAATTTCAGCTCTTGTAGGCGGGAATCCTGTCTTATTAATACTTTCTTCTATACAATTTAAAACTTTAGATTGTTGTGCAGTTAAATCTTTCATAATTTAAAAAATACTATATATTTATACAGTATAAAAATTTATTAAACATTATGCAACCAGAACGTTCAAAACTAACTATAGGCATATCATCAAGAGCTTTATTCAATCTAAATAATAGTCATGAAATTTTCGTAAACGAAGGAGTTGATGCCTATAAAAATTATCAAATTAAGAATGAAAATAAGATACTTGAACCCGGTGATGGCTTTAGCTTAGTTAAAAAGATTTTAAATCTAAATAGCTATTTTTCTGATGATCAAAGAGTTGAAGTAGTTCTGCTATCAAGAAACACAGCTGATACTGGCCTGCGAGTATTTAATTCAATTGAAGAATATGGACTCAATATTTCTAGGGCAGTGTTTTGTGGAGGAGAGAGCCCATACAAATATGTTGAAGCTTTTGAAGTTGATCTTTTTTTATCAGCTAGCACAGAGGACGTTAAGAGGGCAATTGAAAATGGAGTTGCTGCAGCAAAAATTCTTTCATCAAAATCTAGACCATTGTCTAAAGACAAAGAATTAAGGATTGCCTTTGATGGCGACTCAGTAGTATTTTCTGACGAAGCAGAAAAGTTATTTGAGGAGAAGGGTTTAAAAGCATTTCTAGAAAATGAAAAGCAATCTAGGTCTCCTCTAAAAGCTGGCCCTTTTAAGTTATTTCTTGTTGAGTTAAATAAAATCCAGTCTGAATTAGACCCAGATGATTGTCCTATTAGAACAGCATTGGTGACTGCTCGATCAGCCCCTTCGCATAAAAGAGTTATTGAGACCCTGCGAGATTGGGGTGTCAGAATAGATGAGTCCTTGTTTTTGGGTGGGATGGATAAGGGGGAGTTTTTATCTTCTTTTAATGCAGACATTTTTTTTGATGATCAACATAAGAATATTGAAGAGGCTTCTGATAAAGTAGCAGCAGGACATGTTCTATACGGTGTAAAAAATAAATGAAAATAGCTTGCTTTGATATGGAGGGCACACTCACTCCTGAAATTTGGGAACAAGTCGCTCTTGATACTGGTATCGAAGGTTTCAAAAAAACCACTAGAGATATTCCAGATTATGGTGAGTTGATGGATTTTAGACTAGATTTAATGGCATCAAATAATCTAGGCATTTCTGATGTTCAAAACGCAGTTAATAAACTTGATTTACTAGATGGTGCAAAAGATTTTCTTGATGAGATCAAAGAGAGTTTTCAGGTTGTTATTCTATCTGATACATTTCATGAATTTGCATCACCTCTTATGAAGAAGATGGGTTATCCATTATTACTTTGTCATAATTTAGATATTCACCAGGATGGATCAATTAAAGGTTATAAACTTCGACATACCAAAGCAAAGCAACAAGCCATAGAAGCTTTTCAATCAATAGGCTATCAGTGCTTAGCGGCAGGAGACTCATATAATGATATTCAAATGTTTGATGTTGCAGATCATGCTTTTTTTATGAATGCTCCAGAAAAGATCGTAAGGGAATTTCCTAAAATACCTTCCTTTAATAAATATGATGATCTCAAAAAAGCTTTTTTAGAAGTGGTATGAAAATAAAAAAAGATTTAAGCCTTGGTGGCTATGAAAGGCCTAAACTTGAGGTTCCAAATAAAGAATCAAAGCTACTTCTCCATAGCTGCTGTGCTCCATGTGCTGGAGAAATTATGGAAGCAATTGCATCATCAGAGATTGAAACAACTGTTTTTTTCTACAATCCAAACATTCATCCCAAGGAAGAGTATGAGATACGCAAAGACGAAAATAAAAGGTTTTGTGATCAGTTAGGCTTTGAATTTATTGATGCTGATTATGATAAAGAAAACTGGTTTGAGCGAATTAAAGGGCTTGAAAATGAGCCTGAAAGAGGTGCTAGATGCACAAAATGTTTTGATATGAGGTTTGAACGCTCGGCTTTATTTGCACATGAACATGACTTTCCAACTTTTGCTACCACACTTGGAATTTCAAGATGGAAAGATATGAAACAAATTAATGACAGTGGTCATCGAGCTGCATCAAGGTATCAAAAAGTAAACTATTGGGATTTTAATTGGAGAAAACATGGCGGCTCATCAAGGATGGTTGAAATTTCAAAACGAGAGAAATTTTATCAACAAGAATATTGTGGATGTGTTTATAGCCTCAGAGACACTAATAAATGGAGAATGTCTCAAAACAAGCCTCGCATAATTAGAGGTATTAAATTCTATAATTAATTTGGGAAATCGAATCCCGAGGGATTACAATACCTGCTCGATGGAAAGTCCGGGTAAAAAATTCAGACAAGCTATAGCAGATAATAATCCACTAATGGTGGTTGGTGCAGTAAATGCATATTGTGCAAAAATGGCGGAAAAAGCTGGTCATAAAGCCATCTATCTCTCTGGATCAGGCGTCGCCTCGGCATCTTTTGGATTGCCTGATTTAGCAATCACAACATTAAATGATGTTGCTGAAGACTCAAGAAGGATCACTCAAGCAACTGAACTACCTCTTTTGGTTGACGTTGATACTGGTTTTGGTGGCGCGTTTAGCATCGGACGTACCATAAAAGAAATGATTGCTGCCGGTGTTGCGGCAGTTCATATTGAAGATCAGGTTACTCAGAAAAGATGCGGCCACAGACCAAATAAAAGCCTTGTTAATAAAATTGAAATGAGTGATCGAATTAAGGCCGCAGTTGATGGTCGGACAGATGAAAGTTTTTTTATAATGGCAAGAACTGATGCATATGCAACTGAAGGAATTGAGGGTGCTATAGATAGATGCAAAGAATACATCGCTGCTGGAGCTGACGGGTTATTTTTAGAAGCTGTACATAGTTTAGAGGATTACAAACAATTAAAAGACGCGTTACAAGTTCCTGTTCTTGCAAACATTACTGAATTTGGAAAGACACCACTTTTTAATGCAGAGGAACTTGCATCAGTAGGGGTAGATATAATGCTCTTTCCTTTGTCCGCTTTTAGAGCAATGAATAAAGCAGCAGAGTCTGTATATCAAGATATCTTTACTAATGGGTCTCAGGCAAATTCAGTAGAAAATATGCAGACAAGAGATGAACTATACGAGTATTTAAACTATCATTCATTTGAAGAAAAATTAGATGAATTATTCAAACGTAAGGGGAATAAATAAATGGTTAAGAAGTTAGAGGGAGCAGGGCTCCGAGGTCAAGTTGCAGGCGAAACATCGCTTTGTACTGTCGGGCAAGAGGAAGGATTGGCATATAGAGGTCATAAAATTGAAACTCTTGCTAAAAAAGGTACCTTTGAAGAGGTTGCTTATCTACTGCTTTATGGGAAGCTACCTAATCAATCAGAACTTGATTCATACAAAGAGCTTTTAAAAGGACAAAGAGACCTACCCCAGGAACTTAAAGAGGTTTTAAAAAAAATACCTGCCAGTGCTCATCCCATGGATGTTATGCGAACTGGAACCTCCATGCTTGGTAACCTCGAAGCAGAAGGAGACTTCTCAAACCAATTAAATTCAATCAATAGAATGGTTGCAACCATGCCTTCAATTGTTACGTATTGGTACAAGTATTCTCACGATGGTGAGGATATCTCCTTACTTAATGATGAGGACACCATGGCAGGTCATTTTCTTAACATTCTCCATGGGAAAACACCTTCAGATTTATTTAGAAGAGTGATGGATGCTTCGTTAATTTTATATGCAGAACATGAATTTAATGCTTCAACCTTTACAGCAAGAGTTTGTGCTTCGACTATGTCAGATATTCATTCATGTGTTGTTGCAGCCATTGGTTCTTTAAGAGGTCCACTTCATGGTGGAGCAAATGAAGCAGCTATGGAAATGATAGAAAATTGGAAAACAAGAGAAGAAGCTAAAGACAACATACTGAAGATGCTTGCCAACAAAGATAAGATTATGGGTTTTGGTCATGCTGTTTACTCAGAGAGAGACCCTAGAAACGCAGTTATTAAAGAATTCTCAAAAGAGCTTGCCGTAGCTTACGGTGACGATAACCTTTATCAGGTTAGTGAAGAAGTTGAAACTGTCATGTGGGACGAAAAGAAACTTTTCCCAAATGCAGACTTTTTTCATGCATCAGCTTATTTTTACATGGGAATTCCAACAAAACTATTTACCCCGATCTTCGTCATGTCTCGAGTAACAGGATGGACTGCTCACTGTATGGAGCAAAGAGCTAATAATAGAATTATTAGGCCAAGTGCTGACTATACAGGACCTGAGTCATCTGAATGGGTCAACATAGAAGATAGAGAATAATGTCTGATAACGTTGATATTAATGTCCGCTCAGGATACGACTCCCTATTAACAGAAATTGCCCAATATGTTTCAGATTATGACGTTAATTCTGATTTAGCACTTGAAACAGCAAAGAATTGTTTGATTGATACAGTAGGCTGTGGTCTGCTTGCTTTGACTTTTCCTGCATGTACAAAAATGCTGGGTCCGGTAGTTCCTGGCACCGAAGTTCCTCATGGAGTAAGAGTGCCTGGCACCAATTTTTCACTTGACCCTGTAAAAGGCGCTTTTGACATCGGTTGCATGATCAGATGGTTAGATTACAACGATACATGGCTTGCTGCTGAATGGGGCCATCCGTCAGATAACTTAGGTGCAATTTTAGCTGTTGGTGATTTTGTATCTCAAAAAAATATAGCAGATGGAAAAGATCCTCTAACGATGAAAGATGTTTTGCAATCTATGGTTATGGCACACGAAGTTCAAGGAGTTTTGGCACTAACAAACAGTTTCAATAGAGTTGGCTTGGATCACGTTGTTTTAGTTAAGGTCGCATCAACAGCTGTTGCTACAAAATTATTGGGCGGCAATTTTAAACAAATTAGAGATGCCGTTTCTCAAGCTTGGGTTGATGGTCAAAGTTTGCGTACTTATCGTCATGCACCAAATGCAGGCTCAAGAAAAAGCTGGGCTGCTGGTGATGCCACTAGCAGAGCTGTGCGGCTAGCAATGATTACTCTTGGTGGCGAGATGGGTTATCCAAGTGTTCTTTCTGCGAAAACCTGGGGTTTTGAAGACGTGCTCTTTAACGAACAGCAACTTTCTTTATCACAGCCTTTTGCAACTTACGTAATGGAGAATGTTTTATTTAAAATTAGTTTTCCAGCTGAGTTTCATGCCCAAACAGCTGTAGAGGCAGCAGTGACTTTGCACAGCCAGATTAAAGATAGGCTTTCAGAAATTCAGCAAATAGAAGTAACAACTCATGAATCAGCTATAAGAATTATCTCAAAAGTTGGTGAGCTAAATAATCCTGCTGATCGAGATCATTGTTTGCAGTACATGATTGCCATTGGTCTTATACATGGAGACCTCATTGCTGAGCATTATGAAGATGATGTTGCTGCAGATCCTCTAGTGGATGAGCTTAGAGAAAAGATGGTTATTAAAGAGGATAAACGTTACACAGAAGAATATCTCGAAGCTGATAAACGCTCGATTGCCAATAAAATTCAAATCTTTTTTAATGACGGTTCTTCCTCTGATGCTGTTGAAGTGGAATACCCTATTGGGCATAAAAGAAGACGTGAGGAGGGCATCCCAGTCCTCGAGAAAAAATTTAAAACCAATTTAGAAAAAATCTATGATGCTGAGCATGCTAAATCTATTTTTGATAAGTGTTCAGATCTTGGATCTTTAAGTCAAATGTCCGTTATAGATTTTCAAGAATTATTTACCTTAGAAAAAAATCCTTTTTAGATCAGAACTCTGAGGGAATAAACCTCACTGCCTCTTGGCTAAATAAAAATGTTTGATCTGCAAAATGTGGTGAGGATTCTACTCTAGAGGAACCAAAATTATGCATCCCATAAACAAATCTATATTCTCCTTCTTGAGCAACGATGAAAAATAATCCATCACCACCGCTCATGTCCATGGTTTGAGTTTCTTTATTAGGAACACCATAAACAGCTCTTAAGGTATCGACAGAGCCTTGAATTGGATGAGATCTATCTCCTCTCGAAATGGTTGTTAGATCTCTCCATTCATCATCATCTTTTTTATCGATCATAGAAAATATCTTTTTACACTCTTCAATTGCATCAAAGGTTGAAATAAGATCTTGATTATTAAATTCAGATAACCATTCTTGAGCCATTATGCATGAACTCATGCCTGCCAATCTATTTTGGAAATCTGTTTTTAGATTCCATGAAGATAGCTTATTTAATTTTTTTGGATTTTCTTTTATAGCTTTTTGAAGATATTTGAATTGTCTGGATGATTTTGAATATTGATTATCATGCTTAAACTTATAAAACTCTTCATAGTTAAAAACTATCTCAGATTCTAAAATTTCATTTGCCCTAAACGACCTATTAGTCAGTCTGGTCTCAAAATCTGCATCAGAATAATTATATTTTAATTCTTTTGAAAATTTTCCCATCACATAGAAAGGATCTTGATTCGTACTTTGAATCCATCCGTTTTTAGGGTTTACATAAGTTGGTAGATCTAGAACTAAATCTTGCGAAGGCAAATTTTTTGATTTCGAAGTTGTAATGATTTTCCTGGATAAAGTTGGGTTATCCCTTTTTGGAATCATGCCATTATAAAAATATCCAATATTTTGTTCTCGATCCATTACTACAAAATTAAAACTTGGAATTTTTCTCTTATTAATCTTTTCTTTAAATTCATTAACTGAGCTAGATACATTCAACTCAAACCATCCAAGGGTTTCACCAAAATAAGTATCTGTTGAATGACTGATAGCAAACTTATCTCCTTCTATTTCAATGACGGGCCCAAAATCAGAGTACTGGAAGTCTCGATTAACATTAATTGTTAAGAAATTTAGCAGCCTTATTCGCAATGAATCTTTTTCCGTCACAAAATCTTTCCAGCTATCATCGACCTTATACTGATTAGTATTATTAGGATTTATTTCTAGTTTATAGATATCAAATATATCTGGTCTATTAACTGTTGCACCCCATCCAATGTTTTTATTGAAACCTACATTGATCAAAAAAGACCCAGGAAAATTTCCACCATGAGCTTGCCAACCTTCATCACTACTAACATTTAATTCATACCATCCAACTGGTCCTGATAAGGGTTGATGAGAATTAATCATTAGATAGGAACTATTTGGAATAGTTTTTTTCCCATTAACTGCAATTGCATTTGAACCGGTCGGCACCTCAGCAGATTTTTCAAAGTTATTTAATGACTCAATTTCCCTAAAAAGTCCGGCAAATAAAAGATGTTGTATGTGCGAACCCAAGAGCACATCCCGAATAGTTACGGGATGCATTTTTCTGTTTACTTTAGCTGGATTCTGTTTGGCAAAATAATTAATCCCGTCAACATAGCCTTTGGCAAGGTCAATGATTTCTGATGGAAGTTGAGCCAAGCTATTCTCGTCGTATTTTTCATGAATTTTTAATAGTCTTATTAGGTAATCAGTGGTTGCTCCATCAATTCCATTTTTTATACCGTTTTCACCTTTATATAGGGGCATGAGCTGAACTAAATCTTCGTAAGCATCTTCAGCATGCACATAACCAATACCAAAAGATATATCCTTATTTGTTGCTCCTTTGATGTGCGGTACTCCCCAAAAATCTCTATTGATTTCATAGGAGTAATTGTTGATATCAATATTTATTGGTCGAAATTGGGCGCAAGATTGGAAAACAACCATGCACACAATTATCATGGAATGAGCTATTGGTTTTTTGTAGAAAGACACAATATAGATTCTATACATTTTTATTAAATATGAGCAAAAATATTCTAATTATTGGTGGCAACTCAGAGATCGGCAAACATTTAGGAAAACTTTGTCATAAGGACGGATATTCTCTTTTTGTTACGTCCAGGTCAGGACAAACTGAAATTGATGGGACTCAAATTCAATGTGATCCATTAGGGGACTTATCAGTTTTAGATGAACTTCCAGAATCATTGGATGGATTTGTATATTGTCCTGGCACCATTAATTTAAAGTCTCTTCAACGAATGACCCTGGATGATTTACAAAACGATATGAATATAAATTTTTTTGGTGCCTTTAATACCTTCAAGCACGTACTTTCAAAACTTAAAAAGGATAATGGTGCATCAGCAGTATTCTTTTCAACGGTTGCAGCCCAAACAGGAATGACATTTCATTCATCAATAGCTGCTGCGAAAGGAGCCCTAGAATCTTTTGCAAAAGCATCTGCAGCTGAATTAGCACCTAGATTAGCAATCAATGTCATTGCTCCTTCAATTACCAAAACACCAATGGCATCTAATTTGCTTTCAGATGACAAAAAGATTGATGCCTCTGCTGATAGACACCCCTTGAAGGAAATTGGAAGTCCTGAACAAGTAGCCAAAACTGCTAGATTTCTGCTGGATGCTAAAGAGAACTGGATTACTGGTCAGATTGTTAATCAAGACGGTGGCATGTCAACGTTAAAGTAGGGCTATAACTTAAATTGGACTATAATCACGTCCATGTCAGGCAACACATATGGAAAAATATTCACTGTTTCGACTTTTGGCGAGAGTCATGGAACAGCTATGGGCTGCATTATCGATGGGTGTCCACCTAACATAGCTATCTTAGAAACTGACATTCAGCATGATCTTGATCGAAGAAGGCCAGGTCAATCTGACGTTACTACTCAAAGAAAAGAAGATGACAAAGTTAAGATTCTTTCAGGTGTATTTGAAGGAAAAACCACTGGAACGCCTATTGGCCTAATTATCTTTAATGAAGATCAAAGATCGCATGACTATTCAAATATAAAAGATGTTTTTAGACCTAATCATGCTGATATTACTTATCAAGGCAAGTATGGAATAAGAGACTATCGTGGAGGCGGCAGGGCGAGTGCCAGAGAAACATCAATGCGAGTCGCAGCTGGAGCTGTTGCCAAAAAGGTGCTCAAAGAAAAAGGGATTATCATTAGTTCTTGGGTCCAGCAAATTGGTGAGATTAAAGCAGACAATTTCAGTAATAACTCTTCAAATAAATATAATTTTTGCGATGAATCAAAACTGCCAGAGCTAGACGAATTATTTAATCAGCTTATTGATGATGGTGACTCAGTTGGAGCTGAGTTAGGAGTCAAAATTTCTGGTTGTAAAATTGGTCTCGGCGAACCAGTTTTTGATAAATTAGATGCAGAGCTTGCAAAAGCAATAGTTTCAATCAATGCTGTTAAAAGCGTATCTTTTGGGAATGCAGACCTATTTTTATCAAAAAAAGGCTCAGAGGTAAGGGATGAAATGAACCCTGATGGTTATCTCTCGAATAATTCTGGCGGGATTCTTGGAGGAATTTCATCCGGTCAAGATATCGATCTTTCATTTATTATCAAGCCAACCTCAAGCATTGCATCAAAATCAAAAGCTGTGGATGTGGATGGCAATGAAGTATCGCTAGAGGTCAAAGGAAGGCATGATCCATGTGTTGCAATAAGAGCAGTTCCCATTGCAGAAGCTATGTGTGCTCTTTGTATTCTTGATCATTATCTAAGAAATGCTGCTCAATGCTCTGATGTAAACCAAAAGCTTCCTTTTAATCCCTGATGAAAACCCTTTATGACAAGTTATGGGATGACCATGTCGTAGAAGATCTAGGATCAGGCGATCACCTTATTTATATTGATCGACACTTTCTTCATGAGGTTACATCTCCACAAGCGTTTGATGGGATCAACAAAAAAAATCTAAGGCCTTGGAGAGTTGCTGCCAATATTGCAACTCCTGATCACAATGTTCCCACAACAAGGGGTCAAAACTTTGAACTTGAATCTATTGAGGATGAGGTATCAAAAATTCAGATTATAGAGCTTGATAGAAATTGTAATAAATTTGATATCCAACAATTTGATATCAATTCAGAGCAACAAGGAATAGTTCATGTTGTTGGTCCTGAAAATGGCTTCACTTTACCAGGCATGACGATAGTATGCGGAGACTCTCATACCTCAACACATGGAGCATTTGCTGCTCTATCAATGGGAATTGGCACCTCAGAGGTAGAACATGTTTTGGCTACACAATGCTTGAGAATTAAAAAGCTTAAGAACTTTAGAATTAATCTATCAGGATGTCCTCGACCTGACGTTACTTCCAAGGATGTTATTTTATATGTGATCCGATCAATCGGAACCGATGGGGGAACAGGGCATGCCATTGAATTTAGCGGAGACTATATCTCATCTCTTTCAATGGAATCTCGAATGACTATTTGCAATATGTCTATTGAAGCAGGAGCTAAGGTAGGCTTAATTGCTTTCGATAAAATGACAGAATCTTATCTATCTGACAAGGTGAAATTAGATAAAAGTGAATATGATAAAGCGCTAGATTACTGGAAAAGTCTTTCTTCAGATTCAAACGCAAAGTTTGATAAGGAAATAGAAATCGATGTTTCCAAAATTAAGCCACAGGTCTCTTGGGGAACCTCTCCTGAAATGACAAGTGACTATGATTCATGTGTTCCCGAACTAAATCAAAATAGTGACAAATATTCAACTTATAAAAAGGCAATTGAATATATGGGTCTAAAAGAAAGAGAAAAATTATCTGATCTTACTTTTAATAAAGTATTTGTTGGTTCATGTACTAATTCAAGAATAGAAGATCTAAGGTTAGTAGCATCAGAGGTCAAAGACAAAAGAATTTCAGAAAATATTGAGGAAGCTTTGATTGTTCCAGGTTCTGGTCAGGTAAAGTTAGAAGCCGAAAAAGAAGGCCTTGATAAAATTTTTATTGAAGCAGGCTTTAGTTGGAGGGATCCAGGTTGCTCAATGTGTTTGGGGATGAACGAGGATAAATTATCTCCTGGTGACAGATGTGCATCTACATCTAATAGAAATTTTGAAGGCCGGCAAGGACATATGGGAAGAACACACCTGGTAAGTCCGATGATGGCAGCAAGAATAGCTATCCATGGAGGAATTCCGCATGAGTGAGTTTAAAAATATTTCAGGGATTGCTTGCCTCCTTGATATAGATAACATTGATACTGACCAAATTATTCCTACCGAGTACCTTAAGTCTATAAAGAAATTTGGATTTGGAGATTTTTTGTTTGATGGTTGGCGATATCACGATATTGCAAATATTAATACCCTGACTTCATCGAGATCGCTAAATAAAGATTTTATTTTGAATCAAGCGCCATATAACGAATCAAAAATTATTATCACAGGTAAAAATTTTGGATGTGGGTCTAGTAGAGAACATGCAGTTTGGGCACTGCGTGATTTTGGTATAGAAACAGTTATAGCAGAGTCTTTTGGCGATATTTTTTATAATAATTGTTTTAAGAATGGAGTTCTTCCAATAGCTCTTAATCAGGATGAGCTTTTAATGGTGAAAGACTATGTGAGCAATGAATCAAAACTTCACATCAGCCTTGCAGATAAGAACATTGCCATCAAAAATGAAAAAATAGCTTTTGAAGTAGATTCTGGGATGCTAGACATGATTATTACAGGTCAGGATGAGGTGGATATTACTTTATCAATTTCTAAAAAGATCAAGTCTTATGAATCTAATAGATTGAAACAGAAACCTTGGCTTAATTGAGTAAATGAAGAAGATATTAGCATTACCTGGAGATGGAATTGGTGCTGAAGTAATGGAATCTGCGCTTGAGATCCTTGATTACTTGATGACTAGAGATAATCTTGACTTACGAGTCAATCACAAGTCAGTAGGGGGAACCTCATATGAAGAGCATGGGTTGCCTATTACTGATGAAGCTCTTTCATTGGCAAAAGATTCAGATGCAATTCTTTTTGGTGCCGTTGGGTCTCCGAAATGGGACTCTTTGGAATGGGATAAAAGGCCTGAGCAAGCACTTCTGACTCTAAGAAAAGAGCTCGATTTATTTGCAAATCTACGTCCAGCTTTTCTATTTAATGAGCTCGCAGATGCATCTTCTCTTAAAAAAGAGGTTATTGAGAATTTAGATATTTTAATTGTCCGTGAACTAACTGGGGGATTATATTTCGGTGAACCAAGAGGTATTGATAAATCAGTTACCCCAGCATTTGGCTTCAATACAATGCGATATGATGCTTACGAAATTAATCGAATAGCTAAAATTGCATTTGAGGCTAGCCAAAAAAGAAAAAATAAAGTTTGTTCAGTTGATAAAGCAAATGTTCTTGAAGTATCTAGGTTTTGGAGAGAAACAGTAAGCGACTTACACAATAAAGACTTTTCCAGCCAAGAACTTTCTCACATGCTCGCAGACAATGCTGCCATGCAGTTGGTTATAGACCCTAATCAATTCGATGTAATTTTAGCTTCAAACTTATTTGGGGATATTCTTTCAGATATTGCTGCCACATTAACAGGATCAATTGGGATGCTTCCTTCAGCTTCATTAAATGAGAAAAATGTTGGTATGTATGAGCCATGTCATGGAAGCGCTCCTGATATTGCAGGCAAAGATTTAGCTAATCCTCTGGCGATGATTTTGTCTTTATCGATGGCATTTCGGTATTCTCTTAATTTGGATGGTCTTGCTGATGAACTTGATAAGGCTGTACGTTGTCTAATTTCCAATGGAGCAAGGACCAGAGATATAGCTAATGAGAGTCCTTTTTTAAAAACTTCTGAAGTAGCTAAAGAACTTATCGAGATTCTTAAATGAAAGCAATAAATTTAGGCATTATTGGGGCAACGGGAATGGTTGGTCGAAAACTATTAGATTTATTGGCTAAAAAAGATTTTCCAATTAATAAACTTTCTTTATTTGGAAAAAGTACTGTTGGCGAATCCGTATTATTTAGGTCAGAAGAGCAAATTATTCAGCCTTTAAACAATGATTCGTTTAATGGTTTAGATTTAACAATTTTTAGCGCCGGCTCATCAGTAGCAAGAGAATTTTGTTACAAAGCTATAAATCAAGATAATTATGTAATCGATTTGTCTTCTGAGTTTAGATATCAGGAACATGTCCCGCTTATTGTCCCAGAAATAAACGGAGGAATAATTGACGACCTAAAGCAACCAACACTAATAGCTAATCCTAATTGTACAACTGCTCAACTGCTTATGGCCTTGAAGCCAATTCATGACTTGGCACAGATAGACCATTTTGACTTAGCAACCTATCAAGCGGTTTCAGGGACTGGAAAGGCAGCTGTAGAGGAGCTCCGTCAGGAAACATTCTCAAAAGAATCTACCGATATTCAAAAAGTCTATCCAAAACAAATAGCTTTCAATGCAATCCCTCAGTGCGACATATTTTTAGATGATTACTATACAAAAGAAGAGATGAAAGTGGTTTGGGAAACTCAAAAAATTATGGATCCAAAAATAACTGTCAATGCAACCTGTGTCAGGGTCCCTGTTTTTAATGGACATTCTGAAGCTGTATTTATTAAAACCAAAAATTTTGTTACTAGGGAAGAAGTTTTAAAGGCTCTTAATAATTTTAATGGGGTTACAGTTATAGATAATCCTGATTTACAAGAGTATCCAACACCCCTTGAGCATGCAAATGATACTGAGGAGGTTTATGTAGGCAGAGTAAGAAGTAAAGATATGCATGATCATGGGTTGATATCTTTATGGATTGTTGCTGATAATGTTTATGGTAAAGGAGCGGCACTCAATGCAATTCAAATTGCTGAGAGATTGTTAAATAATAACTCTTTAAAGAGAAATTAAAATGAAGTTTCAACATTTAGTTTTACTGTGTTTAGTAGTACCTCTTTTTGGCCAAGTCAAGATTTCATCACCCGACGTAAGTATCAATAATGATGGCGAGGCAATTATAAAGATAGATTTTTCAGCTTCAAAAACCTTTGAAGAGAATGAACTAATTTTTTCTACATATAAGACATCTAACCCGTTTGATCTAACAAGTATCAAGTTCTCTTTGCTTGAAAATTTTGAAAATAAACAAAGATTAACGATTGCTCTAAAAGATTCATATCTAAATGATTATTTTTCGTTTAGGTTGAGCTTTGGGGAAAGCTTTAAGAAAGATATATTTATTTTTTTACCTTCAGATGCTAGAAGAATAATCTCACAACGCAAACAGCAAACAAGTTTTACATTGCCAGCAAAAAAGATTGTAGGTGAACCTGAAATATTTGAACCAAAAGATAATAACGAACCAGTTCTCATGGCTGAAGACATTGATATTGAGGAGATGGATCTTGATTTGGATGATAAAAATGAGATTACTCCTATAACCAAAAGCACAGTTTATGCAGAAGAAATTGATACCATTTGGTCAGTTTCAAGATCTTTAGCATCATCTTACGATGCATCAATATATCAGATTATGTGGGCTTTATTTATCTCAAATCCAGATGCCTTCATTGATGGGAACATCCATAAGGTTCGATCAGATTTAGACTTAAACATTCCATCAGCAAATGAAATAGAGTCAGTAGATTCTGAATCAGCAAAAGAATCTATAAATTTTATGGATCCGAATATACAAAAAAATGATAGTAAACTAATCCTCACCTCTCCTGAAGATTCTATTAATTATGCAGAAAATGAACCTATCATTGAGGATGAATCTGAAGCAACAGAAAGTTATATTGACCCTCTTTTAGATGAAGTAACAGAACCTATACCTCAAGCCACATCTAAGGCTACGCCTGAAAAAATTGTTGATGCAAACACTTCTATTGTTAATTTAAATTCCTCATCAGATAGTAATAGACAGATGAGCTCTTCAACAGATAGATCCTCCATGTCACTAATAATTATTAGCTTATTAAGCTTTGCATTTGGTGTAACGATAGCCTACTTCTTGATTTCAAGAGGTAAAAAAACTATCAAGAATGATAATGATGAAACAGATATTCAAGATTCCAATCTTGATACTGAATTAAGCATTGAGAATGATGATGAGATGCAACAACTTGATTTAGCAAGAGCATATATTGAAATGGGTGCTTTCGAGGATGCAAATAAAATTTTAGATGAACTGCAGGAGGCTTCATCAAGTAAGAGAATCCTTGATGATATAAAAGTGCTCCAATCTAAATTCGAGCTTTGACTAGGTTTGTAGGCATTTGTCAGTACGACGGAACCCTATTTTCAGGGTTTCAGTTTCAAAAAAATGCTCGCTCTGTTCAAGATGAACTCGAAAAAGCATTAAAAAGCTTTACTAATCTATCTTCAAGAGTTAATTGTGCTGGCAGGACTGATAAAGGCGTACATGCATTAAGTCAAATATTTGATTTTTCAGTTGAAGATCCCAGCAGAAATATAAATTGGATAGCTGCATTCAATAGTTCCCTTCCAGATGATCTTGTTGTCACTCATGTTGAGGAAGTAGATTCTAATTTTCATGCAAGATTCTCCGCATATGAAAGATCGTATGTCTATTTGATAAAGGTTGGAGAAATCAGATCTACTTTTCTTAGAAACTACGTTTATCATGTAAGCAAACCATTAGACCTCAAACTATTAAGTAAAGAACTTGTAGGAATTATCGGCACACATGATTTTAGTGCTTTTAGATCATCTCAATGCTCAGCAAAAGATCCTGTAAAAACCATCTCAAAAGCAAGTTTTGAAGAAAGAGATAACTTAATTTGTATTGAATTTAGTGCCAATGCTTTTCTTCATAACATGATCAGAATACTAATCGGTACATTAGTTGAGATTTCAACAAATGCAGATTCAGAATATACAATAACCGACATAATAAGTTCTAAAGATAGAGCTTTGGCAGGAAAAACTGCACCAGCTAATGGTTTATATTTTTTAGGTGCTAAATATAAGGACATACAAAATACCAATATCCATTTTAAGAAATTTTTTGATTCGTTATGAGTAAGATTAAAGTATGCGGAATTAATGATTTAAGTTGTTTGAATTGTGTTCAAAAATTTAAACCAGACTACTTAGGATTTATTACATACCAAAATAGCCCAAGATGTGTAGATGCTAATTTTTTAAAGCAAGCTCAAGAGTTTATTGATGATGAGATCACGCCAGTTATTGTTTTTGTTAATGAAACAATTTCATTTATTAGTGAAATTATCAAAATTATTCCTAATGCATTGCTTCAATTTCATGGCAATGAGACTGACGAATTTTGCGCACAGTTTCATAGGCCTTACTGGAAGGCCATTCATGTAAAAGATGAAACTTTTATAGATAAAATAAATTTATATCCAAATGCAGATGCTATTTTATTAGAGTCATACTCACCTCAAGCTTCAGGAGGAACGGGTAAGGCCTTTAATTGGGATCTACTAAATGGCTTGGAGAAAGATAAAAAAAAGTTTATTCTTGCAGGCGGCGTAGGCAATAATAACATTGAATTAGCGCTGAAACTGGGGCTATGGTGCCTGGATGTTAATTCATCCCTTGAAACATCACCAGGAAAGAAATCAGAAAAGAAAATTAAAGAATTTTTTCAAAATCTTAGAAATTATGAAAGACAAGTACAGCGAACCTAATAGTGAAGGCTTTTTTGGCAGCTATGGTGGTAAATTCGTCCCTGAGACCCTCATGGAAGCACTGGATGAGCTTGAAAAATGCTATGAAGACATAAAATCTGATTTAGAATTTCAGAAAAAAATTGATAGGGATTTGGCTGATTTTGTTGGCAGGCCATCTCCACTTTATTTTGCTAAAAGGTTAACAGAGCATTTTAAGGGGCCAAATATTTGGCTGAAGCGAGAAGACTTAAATCATACTGGTGCGCACAAAATAAATAATACTATCGGACAAATATTGCTTGCCAAAATGATGGGTAAAACCAGAATTATTGCTGAGACCGGTGCAGGGCAGCACGGGGTTGCAACAGCAACGGTTGCAGCTCGGTTAGGACTAGAATGCCATATTTACATGGGAGCTGAAGATGTCCAAAGACAATCACTCAACGTATACAGAATAAAACTATTAGGAGCACATGTGCATCCCGTTGAATCAGGGACCGCAACACTCAAAGATGCTTTAAATGAAGCCATTCGTGATTGGGTAACCAATGTTGACAATACTTACTATATTATCGGTAGCGTTACCGGCCCTCATCCTTACCCGATGATCGTTAGAGATTTCAATGCAATTGTTGGAAGAGAGTTAATTCATCAATCTCAAGCTTCTTTTCAATCCTTGCCTGATGCCATAATTGCTTGTGTTGGAGGAGGCTCAAATGCAATTGGTATTTTTCATCCGTTCATTGATGAAGATGTTCGCTTGATTGGTGTTGAAGCGGCAGGTCAAGGCATCGATACCGGAAAGCATGCTGCGCCGTTAAATGATGGTGAGCCAGGAATACTGCATGGCGCCAAGAGTTATCTAATGCAAGATTCAGATGGACAAATTATGGCAACTAGTTCTATTAGTGCTGGATTGGATTATCCGGGTGTTGGTCCAGAGCACTCATTCTTAAAAGATAGCGGCAGAGCTGAATACATTGCAGTTAATGATGAATCAGTTATGAAAGCATTTCATCAACTGAGTGAGCTGGAAGGAATTATCCCCGCATTAGAAACTGCTCATGCGTTTGCTCCACTTGACTTAATATGTAGTGAGTTTAATGAAGATCAAAATATAGTTATCAATGTATCAGGAAGAGGTGATAAAGACATTGCATCTGTTGCCAAGCTTGAGGGCATAGATCTTGAATAGGATTGAAAAACAGCTTGTTGAAAATAAAAAAAATAATATTAAATCTCTAATAGCATATTTAGTTGCTGGCGATCCAAACATGGATGATACACTTTCGTTAATGCATGGCTTTGTTGATGCAGGTGTTGATGTTATTGAGGTTGGAGTACCTTTTTCAGATCCCATAGCTGAGGGTCCAATAATTCAATCGGCTCATGATCGTTCGCTAGCAAATAAAACTTCATTTGAAGGTATTATCGATCTCATTTCTAATTTTAGAAAAAAGAACACGAATACTCCTATTGTTTTGATGGGCTACCTAAACAGTTTTTTAAAAAATCAGAAAGCTTTTTCGAGATTCGATGATGTTGGGATTGATGGGGTTTTAATTGTTGACGCTCCAGGAGAATATTCGCTAAAAGATCTTGGAATTTCAAATGCTAACGTAGTTTCAATTTCGCTAGTTTCACCAACAACCACCAAAGAGAGAACTAAGAAGATATGTAATGCCAGCTCAGGATTTATTTACTACGTAACACTTAAGGGGGTCACCGGTTCCTCAAATGTTAACCTTGAAGAGATTAAGAGCAATGTAATTGACCTTCAAAAGAATACTGATCTACCAGTCATGGCTGGATTTGGTATAAAAAATAAAGAGCAAGCCGAGTCAATCTCTAAAGTTGCAGATGGAGTGGTGATAGGATCATATTTAGTTGAGAGTATTTTCCAGGCAAAAAAAACCACAGATTATAAAAAAATATATAATTATTTAAGCGAAATTAAGTCGGTTATAAATAAATGAATTGGTTAACAAGGCTCATACCCTCAATAGGTGAAAAAGAACCTTCAGCCTCCAAAAGCAAAGTTCCTGATGGTCTTTGGAATAATTGTCCAGCATGTGAATCGATTTTGTACCAACCGGAACTGGAAAAATCGTTATTTGTATGTCCAAAATGCGGCCATCATCTGAGGATAGGTGCCAGAAAAAGGATCTCAATTTTTTTAGATCAAGATTCCTTCAATGAAATCTCCTCTGATGAGGAAACAAATAATATCCTTAATTTTAAAGATACTAAGCCTTATGATCAAAGAATTAAAGAGGCTGTTAGTTCAACAGGGGAGAAAGAAGCTCTTGTTACTGGAGTTGGGAAGCTTGATGGAAAAGAAGTTGTGGTCGCTGCATTCGAGTTCAGATTTATGGGTGGTTCAATGGGTGGAACTGTTGGAACTAAATTTGTTAAAGCAGTTCAGACTGCAATCGACAAAAATCTACCACTGATATGTTTTTCTACAAGTGGGGGTGCGCGCATGCAAGAGTCAATGGTCTCTCTTATGCAAATGGCAAAAACTGCAGCAGCATTGGAAAAACTTAGAGAGAAGTCGCTGCCTTATTTTTCGGTGATGATAGATCCAATCTTTGGAGGAGTCTCTGCAAGCATAGCAATGTTGGGGGATATCAACATAGCGGAGCCCGGTGCATTAGTTGGATTTGCTGGAAGAAGGGTGATTGAAGAGACAGTTAGAGTTGATTTACCCGAAGACTTTCAGCGAGCGGAATTTTTACTTGATCGTGGAGCAATAGATATGATCGTTCACAGGGGTGAGTTAAGGTCAACAATTTCAAATCTTCGAGATAAGTTACTAAGCAATAATGCTGCTAAATAGGCTAATTGGTTTTCTTGTAATAGCTGCACTCATTTTATTTTTATTTTTTTTCCTTGGGCCAAATAGCATTCGATTAACAAGTAAGATTGTTGACCAAAATGATACCCCTTTAGAACCACTTAGAAATTATGTCTACAGAGTAGGCATATTTAAGGACTCCTCAAAAGCAGAAAACCTCATTGCCAAGTTTAGGTCTCAAGATGTTTTAGTATATTCAAGCGAAAATGATGATTTGATTTACGTCTATGTTGGACCATTTATTGGAAAGGAAAAGATTATTCAATCT
Organism: SAR86 cluster bacterium; assembly: GCA_003331565.1. Classification (GTDB taxonomy): domain Bacteria; phylum Pseudomonadota; class Gammaproteobacteria; order Magnimaribacterales; family D2472; genus MED-G82. The sequence goes on from QOPE01000001.1 coordinate 69,496, forward strand.
AAAACTCTCTACAACGAAATAGCTGGTGTTGAAAATGGAGTAATAGAAGAATGGAAATAGCCGCCTTGAATGAACTAGATATGATAATTCTATCCATTATTGTTGTCTCAGCAATAATCTCTCTTTTTAGAGGCTTTGTAAAAGAAGCATTTTCATTGATTTTGTGGATTTCAGCTTTTTTCTTGACCATACTGTTCCAACCCTCTGCTCAAAAATTTTTATCTAACTTTTCAATTTCAGTCTCTCTACTGGAACCGTTAACCTACATAATTGTTTTTGTAAGCTTAATATTTATAGGGGGCCTAGTTATAAATTTTATTCATGGTCTTGTGCAATGGTCTGGTTTGTCAGGATTTAATAGGCTTTTAGGAGCCATGTTTGGGTCATTGCGCGGAGTGCTAATTGTGAGCCTATTATTTATAGTTGCAGATGATTATGTTGAACAAAGTACTCTTGCAGAAAATTCACAAATTTATCCAATCATCAAAACATATAATCCAGTTTTAATTAGTAAAATTAGCTCTATGATTGAAGATACAAATTCAGGTATGCTAACAAGTGAGCAACCCATCCTAGGAAATACCTAATGTGCGGAATAGTTGGAATTTCAGCTGAATCAAACGTAGCTTCAGAAATCTATGAATCTTTGCTCATGCTTCAGCATAGAGGCCAAGATGCAGCAGGAATGGTTGTCTGTGACGATGAAGGAAGATTAAACAGCAGAAAATCAATGGGTTATGTCAGGGATGTTTTTCAGCAAACTCACATGGAAAAACTCATTGGAAACTACGGGGTTGGACATGTTAGATATCCCACTGCAGGCGGTGCCGGTAAAGAGTTTGCTCAACCAATGTATGTAAATTCACCATATGGGATAAGCCTTGCTCATAATGGCAACTTAACTAACTCAAAATCTTTAGCTAAAGAGTTATTTTTTGCTGAAATGAGACACTTAAACACTGACTCAGATTCAGAAGTTCTTTTGAATATATTGGCTCATGAGATAGCTAAGCAGAAAGCAATTAATCCAACACCTGAACATTTATTTAAGGCTGTTTCAAAAACCCATATAAGATGTGATGGAGCATACGCAGTTGTCGCCTTGATTACCGGAGCAGGAATCTTGGCATTTAGAGATCCAAATGGCATTAGACCATTAGTGATCGGTGAGCGTGAAGGTAAGAACAGAAAAGAATATGTTATTGCATCAGAAAATGCTTTATTTGCATCTTTAGGCTTTAAAACTCTTAGAGATGTTGAGCCAGGAGAAGCAGTCTTTATAGATAAAAAAGGAATCATTTCCTCAAAACAATGCTCTCTATCAGCTAAGTCACAACCATGCATTTTTGAATACGTTTATTTATCAAGGCCTGACTCAACCTTAGATCAAATTTCTGTTTATCAATCAAGAATGAGAATGGGCAAATATTTAGCAAAGAATATTTTGGAAAATATGCCAGACCATGACATAGATGTTGTGATTCCTATTCCAGACAGCTCAACAACAGCTGCCTTGCAGTTGGCAAACGAACTGAATATTCCCTATCGGGAGGGATTTGTAAAAAATAGATACATTGGCAGGACATTCATAATGCCTTATCAAGAAGAACGTAAAAAATCTGTTAGACGTAAATTAAATATCTTGGAGCTAGAGTTTTTAAATAAGAATGTTCTCTTGGTTGATGACTCAATAGTAAGAGGAACCACAAGCAAGAAAATTATTGAGATGGCCAAAATGGCAGGTGCAAAAAAAGTGTATTTCGCCTCTGCTGCGCCACCAATTAGATATCAAAATCTTTATGGAATTGATATGGCTGCTACTGAGGAGTTAGTTGCTCATAATAAAACTGAAGAGGAAATTTGTGCTGAGATCGGAGCCGATAAGATTTTTTATCAACAATTAGATGATTTGATAAGTTCGGCCAAAGAGGGCAACCCTAAAATCACTGATTTTGAAATTTCAATTTTTAATGGAGAGTATCCAACACCAATTAGCTCTTCCTACTTAGAGGACTTGGAAATAAGTAGAAGCGACAGTAAAAAGATAACTAGAGAGGCTAAGTAGCTTCTACCAAATTGATCGCTGGTATTTCAGCATCATTTGCTTGATCAACATAGGACTTTATTTCATTAAAGTTAAGATATCGATAGATCTCACCACTCATGGTGTCAACTTCTTTCATTATTTCTAGATACTCACTTGGGCTTGGTAATTTACCTAATACCGCAGAGACTGCAGATAATTCTGCTGACCCTAGAAAAACATCAGCACCATCACCAAGTCTGTTAGGAAAATTTCTTGTTGAAGTTGAGATCACCGTAGAGTTAGGAGCTACTCTTGCCTGATTACCCATGCATAATGAGCATCCTGGTACTTCAGTCCTTGCTCCTGCTACACCAAAAACATTATAAATACCTTCTTCAATAAGCTGTTTTTCATCCATCTTCGTTGGAGGGACAACCCACAGCCTAGTTGGGATCTCTTTATATTTTTTTAATAGTTGTCCAGCAGCCCTGAAGTGCCCAATATTTGTCATACAGGAACCAATAAAGACCTCATCGATTTTAGTATCTTGTACTTCAGAAAGAGGCTTTATATCATCAGGATCATTTGGGCAGGCTAGCAGAGGTTCCTTGATCTCATTAAGGTCAATCTCAATGACTGCAGCATATTCTGCATCCTTATCTGCTTCAAGAAGGGTAGGATTTTTTATCCATTCTTCCATTCCCTGAGCACGTCTTTCAAGTGTTTTTGGATCACCATATCCATTCGCTATCATCCATCTCAACATCACGATATTTGAATTTAAATATTCAATAATAGGCTCTTCACCCAATTTAATGGTGCATCCTGATGCAGACCTTTCTGCAGATGCATCGGATATTTCAAAGGCTTGCTCTACTTTTAGATTTGGCAATCCTTCAACCTCTAAACATCTTCCTGAAAAAATATTTTTCTTACCTTCCTTTTCAACCGTTAGTAATCCTTGTTGAATCGCAGCATATGGGATTGCGTTAACAAGATCCCTAAGAGTGATGCCTGGTTGCATTTCTCCTGAAAATCGCACTAAGACGGATTCAGGCATATCAAGTGGCATTACCCCGAGAGTTGCAGCAAAAGCAACTAGTCCGGAGCCAGCAGGAAAGCTAATACCTATAGGAAATCGAGTATGGCTATCTCCCCCTGTTCCGACAGTGTCAGGTAAGAGCATTCTGTTTAACCAAGAGTGGATGATGCCATCACCTGGTTTAAGTGAAACTCCTCCTCTATTCATAATAAATTCAGGGAGGGAATGTTGAGTTTCTATATCCACGGGTTTAGGATAGGCAGCAGTATGACAAAACGATTGCATAACTAAGTCAGCGGAGAAACCAAGGCATGCAAGTTCCTTTAACTCATCCCTTGTCATGGGTCCAGTGGTATCCTGAGAACCTACCGTTGTCATTCTGGGTTCACAATAATCTCCTGGACGTACACCCTCAACACTGCAGGCCTTACCAACCATTTTTTGCGCCAAGGTAAAACCTTTAGCATCACTTTTATCATTGTTAGGTCTAACAAAAATATCTGTTGGCTCAAGTCCAAGTGTTTCTCTAGCTTTGTCAGTTAACTGCCTTCCAATAATTAAATTTATTCGACCATTAGCTCTTACTTCATCCATTATGACTTCAGTTTTCAACTCAAACGAAGTTAACAATTCACCTTCTAAATTTGTAACTTCTCCGGCATGAGGTTTAAGAATAATTTCGTCCCCCATACTTAAACTTGATACATCACATTCAATTGGCAATGAGCCTGCATCTTCAAGGGTATTAAAAAATATAGGCGCAATTTTCCCGCCAAGCACAAAACCACCCTCATGCTTGTTTGGTATAAATGGTATTTCATCACCAATGTGCCACAGCAGAGAGTTGGTAGCAGATTTTCTTGATGAGCCTGTTCCCACAACATCTCCAACAAACACTAGCGGATTACCTTTCTTTTTAAGTTCTTCAATTTTTCCAAGAGCATCATCCAAGCCCTCTCTTGGCATTTTGAACATTGCTTGGGCATGAAGAGGGATGTCTGGTCTTGACCAAGCATCTTGTGCCGGTGATAAGTCATCGGTATTAATTTCCCCAGACACCTTAAAAACTGTTAACTTTATCTCATCCCTAAGTTTATCTTTTGTGGTAAACCATTTGCCTTCTGCCCAGTTTTCTAAAACTTTTTTTGCATAATCATTACTTTTTGCAAGCTCATTAATCTCATTAAAGGCATCGAAAATAAGTAAAGTATTTGATAGAGCTGCTACTGCTGCTTCTGCAAGATTTTCATTTTTTAAACACTCAACTAGAGGAGTAATGTTATATCCTCCAAGCATTGTTCCAAGTAACTCAACAGCATAATTGGCATCAATATATGGGCTTTTTGTTTTCCCCTCAGTTATATCTGATAAAAAACCAGCTTTCACATATGCTGCTTGATCGACTCCAGCCGGAATGCGCTGCACCAAAAGCTCCATTAATAGTTCAGATTCTTCGTGATCAGTTTTAAGTAGCTCAATTAATTCTGCAGTTTGATCAGCAGACAGAGGTAACGGCGGTACATTTTGCTCTGCTCTTTCTTGGCAATGAAGTTTGTATTGTTCTAGCATGATGACTCCTCGCCGCATATTTTACTTCTCATTGAGACTTTGCTCCAGCAGATTAAGCTATTAATATTTTAAGTATTTAGAGTATTATTTTGTTATGCGTAAACAACGTTCTTCAACACCTTGTCTTGGAATTTGTTCAACCACTTATGGAGATGACGTTTGCAGGGGCTGTAAGCGCTTTATTCATGAGGTGATTAACTGGAATTCTTATTCAAATGATGAAAAAGAGATTGTTAATTCAAGACTTGAAGAGTTTAAGGTGACCATCCTTAGCCATCGATTTAAAGTTACTGACGCTGAGCTGTTATCTTCTAAACTCAAGGAGCATGCCATCAATTTCAATGATTCCCTTGATCCGATCACATGGATATTTGATTTATTGCGTGCATCATCGCAAGATCTTGATCTTGAATTATTTGGTCTTGAATTATTGCCTGATCATCGAACCTTTTCACTATCTTCCATCAAAGATGAGATAAACACTGAACTTTTTGAATTGTCTCAAGCACATTTTGATAGGTACTTCACTAATTAACTGTTGGTAGTTCAAACCAGCTTGTTGTATACCTAGGTGACACATTTGCTCTTCTCATCGCTGTGAATCCTATTTTGCTTTGAGAAGCAAAATTTACTTGAGTGCTAGAGTGATTAATTTTATCAAGAGTTTTCATTAGTTGATTGTTGCGCCTTGCTCCGTTTATTTGCTCGAATAGCTCATACTGTAAAACATTATCATCAGTAAACTGACTTAACATTACACCTGCTTTTGCATAACAAAAACCATGTCTGAATATCTTGGGAAGAATCCATCGTATGCCGGATAAGATATCCCGAGTATCGTCGCTAGGCTGATGCAAAGTATAGAATTTTATGGTTTGATGCTGCCTGTCTTGTTTCCTAAAAGGGCTTGTCCTAATAAAGACACCAACTTTTGAGCATAGCTGACCCTCTTTTCGAAGTTTCTCGCATGCCCTGACACCAAAATCATTCACAATAGGTGAAAGAGTATTGAGATCACTGATTTTATTCGCAAAGCTTCTGCTAACAACAATTTGTTTTTTGGGAGCAGGATTTTCATCCATTGCCAAGCATCTTTCTCCTCTTAATTCCCTTACTGTTCTTTCTAAAACCACACTATATTTCTTTCTAATCAATGGAATGTTTGAGCATGCTAAGTCATAAGCATTTTTCATCCCAGAATCGCTAAGCTTTTTATTAAGTCGTCTTCCCACTCCCCATACCTGATGAATGGGTACTCTTTTTAATGCGATCTCAATATCTTTTTGATTATTAGTGATGCTGAAAATGCCAGGATGATGCGTTTGTTGTTTAGCCAAATAACTTGCAACTTTGGTCAAGGTTTTAGTCGGAGCAATCCCAATTCTTACTGGAATCCCAACCCACTGCTTAACAATATTTCTGCAGTATACTCCGAAGTCATTGGCCGCATCATGACTTTCAAGTGCCAAGTTTTCTAAGTCAAGAAACGCTTCATCAATACTGTATATCTCTATTTTTTTTGACATTTGAGATAGTACGCTCATGACTCTGCTTGAAATATCTCCGTATAAAGCAAAGTTCGACGAAAAAACTTGACCTCCACTCTTTAGAAAATCTTCTTTTACTTTGAACCATGGAGCTCCCATTTGGATACCAAAGTCTTTTGATTCTTTGCTACGAGCTATCACACAACCATCGTTATTTGAAAGTACAACGATTGGTACTTTTTTCAGATCAGGCCTAAAGATTCTTTCACAAGACGCATAAAAATTCTCACAATCCACTAATGCCAACAGATCCATATTATTTATATATATTGATTGCTGCTGTCACAACGCCTATAACTTCTAGTTCATGACCTTGCTCAATAAAAATGGGTTGGTATTTAGCATTTTCTGCTATCAGTGCAATACGTGGTTTTAATTGTAATCTTTTGCATAAGAATTCACCGTCGATAGATGCAACAACGATATCGTTATGATTAGGTTTAATGCTTCTATCCACAATTAATACTGCGCCACTACCTATGTTCGCATTGATCATTGAATCACCAGAAGCTTTTACTAGAAACGTAGCCACTTGATTCTTAATCAAGTACTGATTCAAATCAATTGGAGTTTCTAGGTAATCATTTGCTGGGCTCGGAAAACCAACAGGGACGCTCTCCGCAAAGAATGGAGTATAGTTTTGAGGCAGAGAATCCGCCGATATATTACCGATATAGCTTAATTTCATAAAGGATAAAGTACTGTATAAATATACAGTATTAAGTTTTTAAAGACAACTGGATTGAAGGTTTAGATTTTAAACTCTTCCAAATTTTGAGATGTTGAATCCAGATAAAAACACCAGCCTGTTTTATCCCAATCACCAAGAACCACACGTTTTAATTTAGAATTTTTGCCATCAAGCTCATGAATATTTGGCTTATGGGTATGACCATGGATAAGCAAGTCGATATCATGCTTATCAAAAAATGAAGTTACTTCATTTGTGTTAACGTCCATGATCATTAAATCTTTTTGGGAAGAATTTTTTTTGCTGGCATCACGCATACTTGAAGCAATTGATTTTCGTTCAACCAGAGATTTATTGAGGAACTCAGTCTTCCATTTGGGTGAGCGAACTTGCTTTTTAAATGTTTGATATTCAGTATCATCAACACAAAACATATCACCATGCGAAAGAGCAATTTTTTTTCCGAAATAGTCAAAAAAGAAAGGGTCTGGAAGTAATGAGATACCAGTAGATTCTGCGAAAGAGCTATCTAAAAGAAAGTCTCTATTACCGTGAATAAAAAATATTTCTAAACCTGCTTTAGATGCTTTGCTAAGGGCATTTTTTGTTGAAGTAATTAATGATGACGAATCATCATCACCGATCCATACCTCATAAAGGTCTCCCAGAATATAGAGTTGATCCAAATTGGAGGAGTGTGATTTTAGAAAATCTACAAAAGCATTAGTGAGTGAAGTATCTGTTTCTGATAGATGTAAATCAGAAATAAAGCCGAGGTTCATTCACTAATAGAGACAGAGTTAATGATTACAGGATTTGCTGGGGCATCTTGATAGCCATTGATAACCATAGTAGGACTTAGTGCAATACTATCAACTACCTCCATGCCTTCAATTACTTTTCCAAAGACCGCATAGCCCCATCCTTGAGTAGTCTCTGAAGAGAAGTTTAGAAAATTATTGTCCGCATGATTAATAAAGAACTGACTCGTAGCAGAGTGGGGATCCATTGTCCTTGCCATGGCGATAGTACCTCTATCATTTTTAAGACCATTATTAGCTTCATTTTTAATCGCATCAGACTCTGAAGGTTTGTTTTGCATGTCAGCATCAAGGCCGCCACCTTGAACCATGAATCCTTCAATGATTCGATGGAATATCGTATCAGTGTAATAACCGCTATTAGCGAGTGAAATAAAATTATCTACAGATATAGGCGCATTCTCTTTATCAAGCTCAATTTTTATTTCTCCTGCAGAAGTTGAGATAGTTGCAATCGGCATATTGTTCTCCATTAAAACGGTTTGTTGATTAGAGGCCTCAGAGCAGCTCATCACACAAAAAAAACCAATAAATAATAAAGCAGTTTTCTTTTGAAATTTTGCAGTAGATTTAATTTTCACTTTGAGAATCTAATATTAATTATTAACTATATGACCTTATAATATAGCAATTCTAGTATACACATGAGTCTTAAGCTTTATAACACTCTCACCAATAAAAAAGAGATTTTTGAACCCATTGAGCAGGGCAAAGTCGGAATGTATGTTTGCGGTGTGACCGTATATGACAATTGCCACCTTGGTCATGCACGAGCATATATAGCATTCGATATTTTAGTTCGTTACTTCGAGTACCAAGGCTACAAAGTTAATTACGTTAGAAACATAACTGACATTGAAGATAAGATTATTGAGCGAGCTAATGAGAATTCAGAGTCAATATATGATTTAACAAGCAGAACAATTGCAAGCATGCACGCAGACTTTCAAGGGCTTGGATTAATTGAACCAAACAGTGAGCCAAAAGCTACTGAATATATTGATGGTATGGTGACAATGATTGAGGATTTGATAGCGAAAGGTCATGCATATGTTGCAGATAATAATGATGTATTTTTTTCTGTAAGAAGTTATGAGGAGTATGGAAAATTATCTAACAAAGTTCTTGATGATTTAGACCCAGGATCAAGAATTTCAGAGGATCAGGCAAAAGCTGACCCATTAGATTTTGTTTTATGGAAAAGCGCAAAACCTGAGGAACCATCATGGAACTCGCCATGGGGGAAGGGAAGACCTGGCTGGCACATTGAGTGCTCTGTGATGTCTTTAGAAAAGCTTGGGAAGAATTTTGATATTCATGGAGGCGGACCAGATTTAATTTTTCCACATCATGAAAATGAGATTGCTCAATCAAAATGCTCAAACGATTCTGAGTTTGCAAATTATTGGATTCATTCAGGATTGTTGAAGATCGGTGGTGAAAAGATGTCAAAGTCGCTTGGTAACTTTGCTTTGATCAAAGATTTAATTAAGCAATATCATTTTGAAGTCATAAGACTTTTCTTAATATCCAGTCACTATAGAAGCGAATTAAGTTTTGATGAAGGCTCTTTAAACCAAGCAAGAGCAGCACTAGAAAGACTTTATACAACTTTACAATTAAATGATGAAGATGCTGAAAACACCGCTACAGATAATCCTTTCATCGAAGCATTTGAGATGGCCATGAATGATGACTTAAATACACCTAAGGCTGTAAGTATTCTCTTTGATATTGCAAAGGAATTAAATTCAAACAAGGACAAGAATTCTAGGAGTGAAGAATTATATGCATTTAAAACCATTGCAAATAACTTAGGCTTGCTTACTGACAAGCCTGAAAACTTTTTTAAATTCGGAGTCGAAGTGGACGATTTATTCATTCAAGAAAAAATAGATGCTAGGAATCAAGCTCGCAAAGAAAAAGATTTTAAAAAAGCGGATCAAATTAGGAATGAATTATCTGATTTGGGTATTCTTCTTGATGATGGCCCTGATGGAACAACCTGGAAAACGAATAGCTGAGTTATGCATGAAGTAAAAAGCTATCAAATGTTTTTGTACAGATTAGAAGATAATTTATTAAAAATCACATCTTTAGAGAGAAGAATTTCAATGAAAGAAGGTAATGGACTTAATCCAACAAACGAAAAACAACTCCTAAAAGAACTCATTGAAAAGCAGACCCTTATTGTAAGAAAATTGATTGATGATTTAGGAATTCAGGTTGAGGATAGTGGTGATGAAGAGCGAAATAGAATTGCAAAAAGGATACTAAAAGCTCTAAGTTAAGAATGGCTCCCCGAGCAGGGCTCGAACCTGCGACAAATTGATTAACAGTCAACTGCTCTACCAACTGAGCTATCGGGGAACAAGGTTGGCATTATAAATAAAAAACATAGAAAGTAATATATTAACCATGACAAAAGTGTTGAAGGTACATTCAGATTTTGATCCTGCAGGCCATCAATCTATGGCTATTCAGCAGGCAGTTGAAGGCTTAAATGATGGACTGTTGCATCAAGTTCTATTAGGTGTCACTGGGTCTGGTAAAACTTACACGATGGCAAAGATCATTGAAGAAACTCAAAGACCTGCAATCATAATGGCGCCCAATAAAACTCTAGCGGCTCAACTTTATGGAGAATTCAGAGATTTCTTTAAAGAGAATTCAGTAGAATATTTTGTTTCTTATTATGATTACTATCAACCAGAGGCATATGTTCCAACGTCTGATACTTATATAGCCAAGGACGCTTCCATTAATGAGCATATTGAGCAAATGCGTTTATCAGCAACAAAAGCTCTACTTGAACGGAATGATACAGTTGTTGTGGCAACAGTATCCTCAATTTATGGATTAGGTGCTCCCGAATCTTACTTAAACATGATCTTGCACTTAGATCGTGGAGACATCATTGATCAGCGAGCTATCCTCAGAAGACTTTCTTCAATGCAATATACACGAAATGATATTGATTTTAGGAGAGCTACCTTTCGTGTGAGGGGAGATGTAATCGATGTTTATCCTGCAGACTCTGAGAAAGAGGCACTAAGGATTGATTTATTTGGCGATGAAATAGAAAAATTGTCTTGGATTGACCCACTAACTGGTGAACTTATCAGCGAGGTACCCAGAGCAACCATATATCCCAAGACACATTATGTGACACCTAGGGAAACAGTTACAGATTGTTTAAAGCTTATTAGAGAAGAGTTAAAAGATAGAATCAAATATTTTAAATCCAATGAAAAGCTTGTGGAAGCACAACGACTTCAAGAAAGAACAACTTATGATTTAGAGATGATGGCTGAACTTGGTTATTGTCAGGGAATTGAGAATTATTCACGATACTTATCGGGAAGATCTTCTGGCCAGCCACCTCCATGTCTATTTGACTATATCCCTAAAAATGCGATTGTTTTTATGGATGAATCTCACGTCTCTGTTCCCCAAATTGGCGGGATGTATAAAGGTGATAGATCTCGAAAAGAAACGTTGGTTGATTATGGATTTCGATTGCCAAGCGCGCTTGATAATAGACCTCTTAGATTTGAGGAATGGGAGCTCCTAACACCGCAAAGAATTTATGTATCTGCAACCCCAGGGAAATATGAATTAGAAAATGGAGATAAGGTTGTTGAACTGCTCGTAAGACCTACAGGACTTATCGACCCGGAAGTTGATGTCAGACCAGCATCAACTCAAATAGATGATGTCATAGGAGAATGTAACGAGAGAGCAAAGCTTAAAGAGCGAGTCTTAATTACAACACTTACTAAAAGAATGGCAGAGGATCTAACGGATTATCTTAATGAAAATGGGATTAAAACAAGGTACATGCACTCAGATATTGATACTGTTGAGCGAGTTGAGATTATTAGAGATTTAAGATTAGGTAAGTTTGATGTTCTGGTAGGAATTAACTTGTTAAGAGAAGGATTAGACATCCCGGAAGTGAGTTTGGTTGCAATCTTAGATGCAGATAAGGAAGGTTTTTTGAGATCCGAGGGAACACTCATCCAAACCATTGGAAGGGCAGCAAGGAATATCAGAGGCAAAGCAATTTTGTATGCTGATAAAGTTACAGGCTCAATGGATAGAGCAATGAAAGAGACTAATAGAAGAAGAGAAATTCAAGTCACTTTTAATAAAGAAAATAAAATCAAACCAAAGTCTATTGTCAAAGAAATTAAAGATATTATGGAGGGCGCTAGACCTAATACTAGATCAGGTAAAAATAAGCCTAAGAACTTTGAGGATGAATTGCCATTTAAGATCGAATTAGATAATCCAGAAGTTATTTCAAACTCAATCAATTTACTTGAAAAGCAAATGTATAAATATGCTCAAGAAACTGAATATGAGCTAGCAGCCTTTTGTAGGGACAAAATTAAAGACCTTAAATACCAGTTAATTAATTCCTAATTGCATCCTAATCCTAGGATTAAATAATAGTAATCTTTAACTCTAGTAACATAATCTACCGCTTGAATGCCTCTTTTATAGTTTGTGGAATTACCTGTCAGTTCATTATGATTAACCTCTTCAGTTAAAAAACTTGATAGATCATCCCAAGTGATTTCAAAATTCTCTTTATTTAAATTTATTTGAATTTCCTCTAGATATCTATTGATATTTCCAACGCCAAGGTTATATGCAGCAAGTGCAATTGAAATCGTATCACCAGTTGATGTACCGAAATCTATTTCATCAATTAGCTTTGCTATATAACTTGCTCCTCCATTAATACTTTGAACAGGATCCAGTCTATTGTCTACTCCCAAAGATTTAGCGGTTGGAAGAGTTAACATCATCATGCCTTTAACCTGAGTTGCAGACCTAGCTTTTGGATTCCATTGAGATTCTTGAAACGCTATTGCTGCCAATAATTCCCAGTCAAGATTATTCAATTTTGCAGCTTCTTTAAATTCACCAATATAAGATAAAAGTCTCTCTTGATAGAGAAGATTAAACTTATCTTTTTCAAATTCTGAAAGGTTAGATAATGACCAAAGTTTTTCCTTGGTATTTGTACATGAACTTGGGAACTGTTCATCATTGAGAGATTGATCAGAACAACTGAAAGTAAGAATAATAACTGATAAAACAAAAAAAATAGTTCGATTAATTCTTATCTTTTTTATCTTTTTAATTTGATTCACCTCTATAATTAAAACCACAATATTTTAGAAAAAGTTCAGTGTCAAAAAGTTTTAACTTGTTCCTGCAAGGTCAATCAAGTTTTTCTAGCGCCCAATTATCTCGCTTAAAAGCCAAACTTAAAAAAAATCTAAGTAGCAAAATTTCTTTGACAGCAAATGATTATTTTTTGATCAACTCTGAAAAGGCTCTCGATGCTGATAAGTTAATGGAAGTTCTTCATGCAGGAGAAACACTTAAAGACTGCTCTCTCTATATTGGTGCACGTCTTGGGACCATTTCGCCATGGTCCTCTAAGGCCGGCGATATTCTAAAAAATATCGGTTTTGATCAATTACGAATTGAGAAATTTGTCGGATTCAATTTAGTAGGATTTGAAATTAATGATTTTCGGTTAGAAGCAATTTTTGATCCAATGACTCAATCTATATTTCAAAAACCTCCGCTTGAATTTTTTGATTCTTCTTTATCATCTAAAGATCAGCGTGTCATAGATTTTTGCAATAAAGGCATCGATGCTTTAAAGGCCGCAAACTCAGAATTGGGGTTGGCCCTATCAAATGATGAAATAGAATATTTAGATATTTTCTACTCAAATGAAAAACGAGATCCAACTGAATCTGAATTAATGATGTTTGCTCAAGCTAACTCTGAACACTGCAGACATAAAATTTTTAATGCTGACTGGTCTCTTGACAGTAACAAGGTTGAATCGTCTTTATTTGATTTGATAAAGAAAACAAGCAAAGGAGATAAGCCCCATCTTATTTCTGCTTACAAAGATAATGCTGCTGTTATAAGTGGCGAGGTTTCGAATTTGCTAGAACAAAATTCTAAAGATGTTTATAAATTCGAGTCTCAATTAATGAACACACTAATAAAAGTAGAAACGCATAATCATCCAACGGCAATTTCTCCCTTTTCAGGAGCTGCTACAGGTTCTGGTGGTGAAATTAGAGATGAGGGTGCTACTGGCTCTGGAGCCAAACCAAAAACTGGCCTAGTTGGATTTAATGTATCAAACCTTAATCTGGATGACGGTAACATGCCTAAACAGAAAGCTCCTTTTCCTGATAGGATCGCATCTCCAAAACAAATAATGATAGAAGGGCCGATTGGTGCGGCAGCATTTAACAATGAATTTGGCAGACCTTGTACTTTAGGTTATTTCAGGGTTTTACAAACAAAAACCAACACAGAAAAAAATGCATACGGATATCACAAACCAATTATGCTTGCAGGAGGTATCGGGCAGATTAAAGATGCTTACAGCTTAAAGGGAGGTATAGATCATAATCACTTGGTAATTGTATTGGGTGGCCCATCCATGCTTATTGGTCTTGGTGGCGGAGCCGCTTCATCAGTTTCTTCAGGAGAAAGTGAAGAGGAATTGGATTTTGCTTCTGTTCAAAGAGGCAATGCTGAAATGGAGAGAAGGTGTCAAGAAGTCATTAATACATGTATTTCAAAGAAAGAAAATATTATTAAATTTATTCATGATGTTGGTGCAGGCGGTCTCT
>QOPE01000010.1 GCA_003331565.1 SAR86 cluster bacterium
GCAATCTCGCGCATGAATAAATTAAGCGAGATAGGAAAAAAATCTTTTTCTTTTTTGCTTGAAACAAGCTCTGAAGATCTTTGCTCAATAAATTTAGCTATATTATTTTCTGAGCCTTTGTAGAGCGAGGTTCCAAGGTATTCAACACGAAATCTTTCAAGCTCATTAAAGAGCTCAACCTCTGGACCAGATAGCTCTTCTTTTAAATTCTTGTGGAAAATTTTCCAGAATAATTGTGTATCCAGGCTTCCCCTCCATTGATCAAGTTTTCTTTTTGCTCTAGGAGGCACTGGAATATGAACCTCACTGGAAGGGAAATTATTCCAGTTTCTTTTGGTAATGCCTAGATCTTTCTTTTTGGTAATTGCCCTGGCCGTTGAGTCAGCCGCGAGCTTCAAGGCATCATTTGATAATTGTTCAGGCATTAAGAATCATTTTTTTCTTCAAAACATCTTTGAAAGTATTCCATTACTATGGGCTTCTCAAGATCATCGCACTTATTCAAAAATGTTAAGGAAAAAGAATCTAACAAGTCATTAAAAATAAGATAGTTTTGTGCCCAACTTAAAACTGTTCTCGGAGACATCAATGTTGATATGTCACCATTGATAAAACCTTGTCTAGTGAGCTCTGCAAGCAAAACCATATTTTTTATAATTTCTTGGTTCTCTTTTCCTTTCAACTCAGGAATCTTTTTTTGAATAATTGCCTCTTCTTGTTTTCTTGGAAGATAATTTAATGTTGAAAGGACATGCCATCTATCCATCTGTCCTTGATTAATTTGTTGCGTTCCGTGATAGAGGCCGGATGTATCACCAAGACCAACTGTATTTGTTGTAGCAAATAATCTAAAGGATTCATGAGGTGTAATAACAGTATTTTGATCGAGGAGAGTAAGTTTGCCATCCACTTCTAAAATTCTTTGGATAACAAACATTACATCTGGTCTGCCTGCATCATATTCATCGAAAACCATTGCAACAGGATTTCTAAGTGACCATGGCAGGATACCTTCTTTGAATTCAGTAATCTGTTTTCCATCCTCAAGCACAATGGCATCCTTGCCCAATAGATCTATTCTACTTATATGACTATCTAAATTTATTCTCACGCATGGCCAATTAAGACGCGCTGCAACTTGTTCGAGGTGGGTTGATTTCCCAGTTCCGTGATAGCCTTGAATCATAACTCTGCGGTTAAACATAAAGCCAGCAAGGATAGAGCGGGTATTTGACTCATCAAACACATAAGTCTCATCTATCATTGGCACCCATTCAGTTTTTTCTTTGAAACCAAAAACATCAAATCCAGCATCAAAACCAAAAACTTTTTTTGTATTAATCTTTTCTTCTGGCCGTTCAGGCAATTCTATTAATTTTTTATCCATTATTTTTTGTGTTGGGGTGGATATCCTACATTTAGAATCCGATTAGTTCTAGTTTTTATGGGATAATTGTAGGCATGAATAAAGCCTTAACAAACACCCTTAAGCTCTTTGAATTGGAAAAAATTGATAGAGATATTTATGCATGGAGTGGTTCAAGTGTTGGGTTCGGAAGGATTTTTGGTGGCCAAGTTATGGCACAGACACTTATGGCAGCATATTCAACAGTAGATAAGAAAAGATTTGCACACTCTTTCCACTCTTATTTTTTAAGGCCAGGTGATATGAACAAAAAAATTATTTTTGATGTAGACAGAATAAGGGATGGTAGAAGTTTTACCACGAGGCGAGTGAGAGCAATTCAAAACGGTGAAGCTATCTTTAATTGCTCGATATCATTCAAAGTTAAGGAGAAAGGATTAACACATCAGTTGAGCATGCCAAAAGTTCCTGGTCCAGAGGGATTGGAGAGTGAATGGGAAATGCGTAATAAATTAAAAAGTAAAATTGAAAAGAAATATTTACCGATTTGGCTGAGGGAAAGAGAGATTGATATGCGTCAAGTGGATCCAGTAGATCTCCTTAATCCAAAAAAATCTCCGCCTTACAAAAAAACATGGATCAAGCCTAATGGCAACCTACCTAAAGATCAAAAAATACATCAAGCTTTGATGCTTTATGTTTCTGATATGGGTTTGTTGGGAACAGCAGTAAACCCTCATGGACTCAACTTTATGTCTAAAAATTTCCAAGGCGCAAGCCTAGATCATGCTATCTGGTTTCATAACAATATAAATTTCAATAACTGGCATCTGTATCATATTGATAGCCCCATATCTGGTGGTGCGAGGGGGTTTTCTAGAGGCTCAATTTATACCAAGTCCGGAAGGCTTGTCGCTTCTACTTCTCAAGAGGGATTAATGCGTGTATGGGACTAGTCTCAATTAGTCTCTAATTGCTTTAATCATAAGTTTTATATTTTCTGGATTAATGTCAGGGGTTATCCCATGTCCTAGATTAAAAACATAGCCAGGATAATCTTGCATTGTGTTACATATCTTTCTTACTTCGGTAATGATCTCCTTCTCACTAAGTAAAAGTATTTTAGGATCAAGGTTGCCCTGAATGGCATACTTATTTAAGAGTTTATCCCTAGAATTTTTAAGATTTTCTGTGAAATGTAAGCTTAAACATTGAATGTTTTTAAATGGATTATCTGAAAAAGGTAAGATTGGATTTTTCTCAAATACGATTAAAGGTATGTCTTTTGTTATTTCATCATGCTTTAACAAATCAATTAATTTTTGAGTGTAACTAAAGGAAAATTTTCGTAATTGACTTGCATCCAGAAGGTCAGCCCATGAATCAAATATCTGGAGCGCATTTACACCTGACATAACTTGTTGTTTTAGGTATTCGAAACAAGCATTTGTATAAACCTCTAGCAATTTAAGAATAGAGGCTTCATTTTCTATCATGAATTTTTTGGTCTTATGAAAAGTTTTTGAGCCACTGCCCTCTATGGAATAAGCCACTAAGGTCCATGGACTTCCACAAAATCCAATTAGGGGCAAATTATGGGGAAGGATTTTTTTAGTTTCTTCAACCGTCTTAAAAACATAACTCAAATCATTAACATCAAATTTATTTAAATCATCAACATGTTTTTTTGAGGATATCGGATTTTGGAATCGAGGACCTTCTCCCTCAGCAAAATATAAGCCTAGGTTAAATGCATCTGGTACCGTCAGGATATCTGAAAATAAAATTGAAGCATCGAGCTCATATCGCTCTATTGGCTGAAGTGCCAATTCTGCGCAAGTTATTGGCTCCTTGCACATATCAAGAAAATTTTTATAGTTTTTTCTGATTATCTGATATTCCGGCAGATATCTACCGGCTTGCCGCATTAGCCAAATAGGAGGCTTACTAGTTGGTTCTAAATTAAGCGCACTTAAAAAAGAAGATTCATTAACTGACATATTTAATAATGCTTTTAGCGGCTTCTCTACCTTCCCAAATTGCAGTAACCACAAGATCTGAACCTCGCACCATATCTCCTCCTGCAAAGATGTTTGGGTTGGAAGTTTGGAATTTAAATTCCTGATGTTCTTCTGCGATCACTAAGCCATTCTTATCAGTATGTATGTCATGGTCTACAAACCAGTTATAGGGACTTGCTCTAAATCCAAAAGCAACGATTACTGCATCCGCAGGATAAATTTTTTCACTTCCTTTAATTGGAATTGGCATTCTTCTGCCATTAATATCGGGATCCCCAAGCTGTGTATTAATGGTTTTAACCCCCTCGACTTTGCCATCACCAATAATTTCAATCGGCTGAACATTAAACTCGAAGTTAACTCCTTCTTCCTTTGCATTCATGACTTCTTTCCTAGAGCCCGGCATATTTTTTTCATCTCTCCTATACAGGCATGAAACAGACTTAGCAGATTGCCTGATAGCGGTTCTGTTGCAATCCATTGCAGTATCACCACCACCAAGTACAACAACATTTTTACCCTTTAAGTTGATGTAGTCTTCTTTTTTCTGTGGAAGTTTGAGCAGGTGATTTGTATTGCCAATGAGGTAGTCAATTGCTTTAAATACTCCTGGCAGGCTCTCACCCTCAAAACCTCCTTCTAGACAGGTATAGGTTCCAGTTCCCAAGAAAACAGCATCATATTTAGATTCAATTTCTTGAAAAGAGATGTCTTTGCCAATTTCACAGTTTAAGTTAAATGTAACACCCATTTCTTCAAACATCTTTCTTCTTTTTTTGACAATCTTTTTTTCAAGCTTGAATTCAGGGATCCCAAAGGTTAATAAACCTCCTATTTCAGATTGTTTTTCAAAAACATCGCATTTAACCCCAGCCCTGATTAAGACATCAGCACAAGCCAGACCTGCAGGGCCTGAACCAACAATAGCAACTTTATTTTTGGTCCACATTCTATTTTCTAAATTAGGTTTCCAGCCTAATTCAAATGCTTTATCAGTTATATATTTTTCAATATTTCCAATGCTAACAGCTCCATAGCCATCATTAAGAGTACATGCTCCTTCACATAATCTGTCTTGAGGACATACTCGACCACAAACCTCAGGGAGACTGTTTGTTTGATGGCATAATTCGACTGCTTCTAGAATATTGCCTTCATTAACCAGTTTGAGCCAATTAGGAATGTAATTATGCACAGGACACTTCCACTCACAATAAGGATTTCCACAATCTAAACACCGATGAGCCTGACCCGCAGCCTCTGTTGAATTATAATTCTCATAAATTTCAATAAAGTTAATGCGCCTCTCTTCGATTGTTTTCTTTTTTGGATCAAATCTATTTACGTCTAAAAACTGAAAATCATTTTCTAAAGTGACATGGTCCTTACTAGCGAATGAATCACGCAAGCTTTGGCCTAAAGCCATTGCAGGAATTGCTTCTGCTTGTTTGGAGGTTAGCTCTTCTTTCCATTCATATAACCTTTTTTTTGCTTCCTCAAGGGTTGTGATTGGCGCAAATGATTTAGTAAAGTATTTTCGGTTTAGTCTTATTTTCCCATAGTAATAGGGTGACTTTGGTTGGGTGAAAAGCATTAATCCTTTTTCAACCTTATATTGCTTGTGCTTCTTATTCATAAAGGTATGACATAGTATGACATTTTTGTGTTAGTATCTACCTCCCAATGACCATAAACGCTAAAACTTTATTTGATCCAAGTCTTGAAAAGGACAACTGTGGCTTTGGCTTGATTGCTCAAAGAAATGGTAAAAGATCAAGAAAGCTAGTAAAAAAATCTATTTTAGGACTTACCAGCATGACCCATCGTGGAGCAATTGGTGCCGATGGAAAAACTGGAGATGGCTGCGGATTATTATTTGATCTAAACCATTCTTTTTTTAAGTTTAAGGTTGCTGGAGAGCTTGACGTTGAGCTTCCAGATTTTTTTGCTGTTGCTCAATTATTCCACAGGAATGATTTAGATTTTTATTATAGTTCGATTCGTAAATTTCTTAATTCCCAAGACTTAGATATTGCGGTCACAAGAAGCGTTCCAGTTAATAATGAAGTCCTAGGGAAAATTGCTAGACAAAACTTACCTAATATTTCACAGGTTTTTATAACTTCAAAAAATACAAATCTTAATAAAGAAAGGTTTGAGGCATGCCTACTTCAAGCGAGAAAGTTTATCGAAGAGAAGCTCGATAATGATGAAGAGTTTTATGTTTGCAGTATGTCAACTCAGACGATTGTTTATAAAGGTTTAATGCTTCCAAGTGCAATCGATCAATTTTATTTAGATTTGAAGGATAAAAAATTTGAAGCAAAGATTTGCTTATTCCATCAACGATTTTCAACAAATACATTGCCTAGATGGCATTTAGCTCAACCATTCAGATTATTGGCTCACAATGGAGAAATTAATGCGATTAGAGGAAATAGAAATTGGGCTAAAGCAAGAAAATCGAAGTTCTCAACGGCATTAATTCCAGAGATAACAACATTCAAGAATCTTGTTAATGAAAAAGGATCCGATTCTTCTGCTCTTGATAATATGATCGAAATATTAGTTAAAGGTGGCATCAATACTTTTCGTGCATTGAGAATGGTGCTACCGCCTGCTTGGCAAAATATCCATATGATGGATCCCGAAATTAAATCTTTTCATGAATATAATTCCATGCATATGGAGGCATGGGATGGTCCTGCTGGCATTGTTATGAGTGACGGTAGATGGGCAATGTGTTTACTTGATAGAAATGGCTTGAGGCCCGCTAGGTATCAAATTGATAATGAAGGATATGTCACAATTGCTTCAGAGATAGGTGTATTCCCCCAAGATGAATCAAACTTCATCATCAAGGGAAGAATTGGGGCAGGGGGAATATTTGCAATTGATACTGAGACGGGTGAATTAATTGATCAATCAATAATTGATAGCAAGCTCAAAGAAGGCAAACCTTACAGAGCTTGGTTACGATCTAAAGCAAAGTACCTTGAGTCTTCGCTCTACAACTATGCTGGAAGTGGAATAAAGCTGATTTCTTCTGTAGATCTAAACAAGGCATCAAAGTATTTCATGCTTTACACCGAAGAAAGACAAAGTGTTATCAAACCTTTAGCCATGGACTCTAGTGAGGGAACAGGTTCGATGGGTGATGATACTGCGTTAGCAGTTGTAAGCTCTATGCCGAGACAGATTTATGATTTTTTTAGGCAACAATTCGCGCAGGTAACAAACCCGCCTATTGATTCTCTTAGGGAATCAGCGGTAATGTCCTTGGAAACTTGTTTTGGTCCAGAGCTTAATATTTTTGAGGAAACTCCAGAGCATGCAAATAGAATAGTTACAAGCTCACCTGTTCTGTCTCATAAAAAATTAAATACTCTCTTAAAAAGCAAGCGATTTAAATCTCAAGAATTCAAACTAGTTTTTTCAAAGAGTGAGGCACTTGAAGGCGCACTCATTAAGCTAGGCGATAAGGTTAAAAGTGCTGTTAAAAAAGGAAATGTCCTTATCCATCTAATTGAAGAAATGCCGGGAGATAATATGCTCAGCATCAATGCATTGCTTGCAACCGGTTATATTCATCAGCAGCTAATTAATGAAGGGCTTAGAACTGATGCAAACATTATTGTTAGCACAGCCTCTGCTAGAGATACTCACTCTATAGCATGTTTGATAAGTTATGGGGCGACAGCTGTTTATCCATGGTTGGCATTTCAATCTATATTAGATCTAACCAATAAGGGAGAGCTAAAAGGGAGCCCAACAGAAAATTGTGCTAAGTACAGAAAAGGAATAAACAAAGGACTACTTAAAATCATCTCAAAAATTGGTATCTCAACTATATCAAGTTATCGAGGTTCACAGCTTCATGAAATAGTTGGCCTGGATGATGAGGTTGTAGATAAATGTTTCACCGGAACAGTCAGCAGAATTGGCGGCAAAAATTTTGGATCAATAAAACAACAAGAGACGGATTTATTTTCGTATGCAAACTCAAATTTAACTGATATTAATCCAGGTGGCCTCTTAAAATTTGTTCACGGTGGAGAGTATCACACCTATAACCCCTCAGTTGTTGAAGCACTCCAAAAAGCAGTCAAGTTATCCTCAAAAGAAGAATTCGATATTTATTCAGACCTTGTGAATAATCGACCAAAATCAATGCTTAGAGATTTTCTTGAGGTTAAATCAAGCAACAAATCCATCCCACTTTCAAAAGTTGAGGATGAAACTAATATTTTAAAAAGATTTGATTCTGCTGGCATGAGTCTGGGCGCACTTTCACCTGAGGCGCATGAGACATTGGCTGAAGCAATGAACGAATTAGGTGCCCGCTCAAATTCTGGAGAGGGCGGTGAAGCTCTTGAACGCTATGGAACCAATAAGATGTCAAAAATTAAGCAAGTTGCATCAGGCAGATTTGGTGTTACGCCTGCATATTTAGTAAATGCTGAAGTTTTGCAGATTAAAATTGCACAAGGTGCTAAGCCGGGTGAAGGTGGCCAACTGCCTGGTAGTAAGGTTAATAGTCTTATTGCGAAACTAAGATACTCTACTCCTGGTATTACATTAATCTCACCACCCCCTCACCATGATATTTACTCAATCGAGGATTTAGCTCAGTTAATTTTTGATTTAAAACAAGTGAATCCAAAAGCACTGGTATCTGTAAAACTAGTTTCTGAACCAGGTGTGGGCACGATAGCGGTTGGTGTTGCAAAAGCCTATGCAGATCTCATCACAATTTCTGGTCACGATGGCGGCACTGGAGCAAGCCCTTTGTCTTCGATTAGACATGCAGGATCTCCATGGGAACTTGGTTTAGCTGAAACTCATCAAGCGTTAAGAAATGCTGGACTAAGAGGCCAAGTTAGGATTCAAGCAGATGGCGGATTAAAAACTGGATTAGATGTCGTTAAGGCTGCAATATTAGGTGCTGAGTCTTTTGGTTTTGGTACAGGCCCAATGATCTCAATGGGCTGCAAGTATTTAAGAATATGCCATTTAAATAATTGCGCCACCGGAGTTGCCACTCAAAGAAAGGACATTATCAGCAATCATTTTGTTGGTGAAAAGGAGAGAGTAAAAAATTATTTTAGATTTGTTGCGCAAGACGTTAGAGATATTTTGGCAGAAATTGGACACGAATCACTTGAGAGCATTGTTGGCAAGACATCATTGTTAAAAGAAATTTCTGAAGCAAAAGACTTTGGCCTTTCATTAGATCCACTTCTTTACGAGGATAAAAATTTAGATGAACCACATACCTGCATCGCTGATCTAAATGATCCTTGGGATAAGGCTAATCTTAGTCAGAAAGCCTTAAATGATCTTAAAAAAACAATTACATCCCAGCAAAAAAATGAAGTCAGCTATCAAATCTCGAACAGAGATAGATCTTTCGGTGCAAAAATTTCAGGATTTATTGCCATGAAATATGGTGAAAAGGGATGCTCAAAAACTCAGACCATCAACCTTGAAGGAAATGCCGGCCAAAGCCTTGGCGCATGGAATGCTAATGGATTGAATATTTCTCTTGAAGGCGACGCAAATGATTACGTGGGTAAGGGTATGAATGGCGGCAGAATTATAATTCATAACTCTGCAGATTATGCTCAAAAGAAAGACCCATCAATATTAATAGGTAATACCGCACTATATGGAGCAACAGGCGGCGAGTTATATGTAGCGGGTAAGGCAGGAGAAAGATTTGCTGTAAGAAATTCAGGTGCAAGCGCGGTCATAGAAGGTGCTGGCGATCATTGCTGTGAATACATGACTGGTGGGAATATTGTGGTTCTTGGAGATGTTGGAAATAATTTTGGAGCAGGAATGACAGGCGGCTTTGCTTATGTTTTGGATATGCAACAAACTTTCTTTGACAAGTGCAACCGATCACTAATTAACCTTGAGAGGATTGTTGAAGAAGAAATGGAACCTCATAGGCAATTTCTTAAAACTCAAATCAAAAAACATATCAAATACACAAATAGCTATAGATCAAAAGAGATCTTAGAGGACTTTGATGTATTTGAATCAAGATTTTGGTTAATTTCACCAAAGGCGATAAGCGTCAAAGATTTGCTAAAAGCCACAACAGCTTCAGCCGCTTAATTAAAAATATTTCTTAAAACTTTCGAACTTACTTTATCTACGATTTTCGCATTAGAGATGCCATCCAGCAGCACAAACCTTATCTTGCCTTTGAGTATTTTTTTATCTCTTTTTAAGTAGGGCATTAAATCATTCAATTTTAAATTTGGTAAATTACTCTTGATTTTAAGCTTATCGAATAATTCTAGAACTGCTTCAAATTCTTTCGTTGTAATTAATTTTAGTTCCAGGGAGATTTTGGAAGCACATCTCATCCCAATAGCAACTGCTTCACCATGTAAATATTTTTTGTATTTGTACTTTGCCTCAAGTGCATGCCCAAAAGTATGACCAAAATTTAAAATTGCTCTCAAGCCTTTCTCTCTTTCATCTTGTTGAACTATTTTTGCTTTAGATTTTATCGATTCTGAAATAATAAAGCTTAAAGCCTTAGTGTTTTTATCTAAAATAGACGCATAGTTTTTTTTCAGATAGTTAAATAACTTCCTGTTATCAATGAGCCCATACTTTATAACTTCAGCTAATCCAGCTTTAAATTCTCGTTCTGCTAATGAATTTAGATGAGAGGGATCAATGATTACCAATGAAGGGTTATAAAAAGCGCCAAAAAGGTTTTTTCCATTTTTTGAATTGATAGCTGTTTTTCCACCCACGGATGAATCAACTTGAGCCAAAAGCGTTGTTGGAATTTGAATGAAATCTATGCCTCTGAGATATGTGCTTGCCACAAAACCACTTATGTCCCCAACAACACCACCTCCAAGAGCAATGATGAGATCATCACGCGCAAAATTTTTCTCTGCTAAATGCTCTAATATGTACTGATAGTTCTTAAATGATTTTGATTGCTCCCCATTAGAGATAGTTAAAACTTTGGCACTTGCACCACACAACCTGATAGTCTTTTTAAGATCATTAATGTATTTTTTTGGAATGCCAGAATCGGAAATAATTAAGATATTGTTTCTATTAGCAACGTAAGGCTTTAGGTTTGATTTATTTGCACCCTTATCTTGGATAATCACTGAGTAGGATTTGAACCTACTCTTTATAGTTAAATTAATTTTCATTCTTACTTTTTAGTGAGCTTATTATTTGTTGGGTTACTTCGTTCTCATTAAGTTTAGAAGTATCAATAACAATATCTGCTAAATCAAGAAAGAAGGGCTCTCTTGCCTCATTTGTCTTTTCGATTGATCCATCTGAGTTTTTGCTAACTAAGGGCCGATCATCTGAATTAGCCAGTCTTTTTAGTTGCTCATCAAAATCGATTTTAAGATATATGCAAGTTCCATTTTTCATAATGACTCGATTTTCTTTCATAAGAACGATTCCGCCTCCTGTTGAAATTATAGATTTTGGTTTTATCGATAATTCCTCAAGTATTTGTGATTCAATAATCCTAAACCCACTTTCGCCTTGTTTATCAAAAATTGATGATATCGACATGCCTATTTTTTTCTTTATTGCCTCATCGGTATCAAAAAATTGGTATTTAAGTCGGCTTGAAAGGATTTTACCTATTGTTGTTTTGCCAGATCCCATTGGGCCTATAAGATAAATCATCATATAAACATAAATTTTCGAATGCATTCTATCATTTAAGTTATTTTTTTCTTATATTAGCCAATAGACTAGGTCAGTAATGCTTCATTTTATTTACAGGTTTTCCCATTTAATTCTTAACCTTCTAATTGCGGCTACTCTATTATCAATTACCGTAATTCTTGCAGGATATTTTTACTTTAAGCCTTCATTGCCCTCCATTGATTTGGTTGATGAGAATGTACTACAGGTTCCCATGAAAATATTTTCTGCTGATGAAAAATTAATAGGTGAGTTTGGTGAGCAAAAAAGAAGGACTCTTTCATTTGATGAGATACCTGAAAATGTTAAATATGCTTTTTTGGCCGCGGAGGATGATCAGTTCTTTTCGCATACAGGATTTAGGTTGCTTTCATTCACAAGGGCTTTATTACAGATTGTTCGATATCGCGAAATTGTGAGCGGTGGAGGCACCATTACAATGCAAGTTGTTAGAGGTTATTTGTTAAGCAGGGATCAAAATGCAATTCGAAAACTTAAAGAAATCTATTTAGCTTTCGAGCTTGAAAGCAAGGCTACTAAGGAAGAAATATTTTCTCTTTACGTGAATAGAATTTTTTTAGGAAATAGAGCATATGGTGTTGAGTCTGCTGCTGAAGTATATTTTGGAAAGTCAGTTGAAGAGCTCAGCCTTGATGAAGCTGCATTGATTGCTGCCTCAGCACAACTACCATCCCGCATTAATCCTATTCGAAATCCTGAGAGATCAAAGATACGACGCAATTGGATTCTTCAGAGAATGCATAAGCTTGGGTACATAGGAAAAGGACAATATTTATTTAATGCTCGAAAGCCAATCAATCTTTTCAATGAAACTGATAGCTTTGAATCAAATGCAGAATATTTTGCAGAGCTCGTCAGGCAGACCATGATTGAAAGGTATGGTCTTGATGCATACAACCTAGGATGGAATATATACACAACATTAGACACAGAAATGCAAAATCATGCAGAAGATGCCATATTTCAAAATATTGAGGTTTATTCAGAGCGTTATGGGTGGACTGAAAAAAATAATTTTGCTGAAGAACTAGGAGATCAATTTTTTGATCAGATAGTTCTTAATGGACCATCAATAATTTTTGATGCTGTTGATGAAGCTGATGATTCTGAATCAATTTTTAATAAGCTGGGTGAGATTTTTGAGAGCCATAAAATTCCTGATCGATATTTAAGAGCATTGATTGCTGATGTTCAAAAAGATCAAGTAACTGTTTTAACAGAGAATTATGATAAAGAAATTTTAATTTGGGATGATCAATACGGTTGGGCTAGAAAGCGATCAAATAATAAAAAAGGTCCAAAGCCAGATAATTTTTTTGATCTTGTAAGAAAAGGTGATTTAGTTTCATTATCTAATAGCGAATCCAATCAGCGAATTATTCAAATTCCACCAGCTGAAGCGGCATTTGTTTCCATGAATCCTAAAAATGGCCACATTAAAACCTATATAGGCGGCACAAACTTTTTGAAAACCAAGTTTGATCGAGTTAGGCAATCTTTTCCGCAAACTGGATCAAGCTTCAAACCCTTTATCTATGCAAGTGCTATTTCTAGAGGTTATGACGCATCATCTCTGATTAATGATGCACCAATCATATTTGAAGACGAGAACCTAGAGGATTATTGGAGACCAGAAAATTACACAAAAAAATTCTACGGCTTAACTAGATTAAGAGAGGCACTCATTCAGTCCATTAATATTGTCTCAATCAAACTTCTCAGAAATATAGGCGTTGAAAATGTAAGAAATGATCTTCAAGCATTTGGTTTTGAAAAAAGAAGATTGCCAAGTGATCTGTCTTTGGCATTAGGCTCATCTAGTTTCTCACCAATTGAAATGACAAGAGCTTTTTCAATCTTAGTTAACGAAGGCAAGGTTCAAGAGCCTGTGTACATAACCAAGGTGGAGGATAGGAACGGCAACATTATCTATGAACATCAATCTTTTAATGTTGATGAGGCAGAAGATAATATTAATTTCCCTTGGATTAATAATGAAAAAAATATAAAGCCAATTCAATTAATAAATGAGGTTGGTTCTGTAGAAGACTTTGATCCAAGGTCGACATATGTAGTAAAAGATATTTTAAGAGAAGCAATGCAAAGAGGCTCAAACCGCAGAAGAACAGAGTCAATATCAAGAAACGATTTTGGTGGAAAGACAGGAACAACGAATGATTCAATCAGCACATGGTTTTCAGGATTTCATGAAGATTTAGTGACAACTGTCTGGATTGGTAATGATGATTTTTCGTCGCTTGGGGAGGACGAGTTTGGATCCACAATTGCATTACCAATTTGGGTAAGTTTTATGGAGGAGGTGATACCTCAGCTTCCTGAATATAAGGCAAGCATTCCACAAGGAATCTCATTTGTGAGAGTCAATAAAGAATCAGGTGAAAGATCAGATGACCTTGATGATGATGCCTATTTTGAATTGCTGCTAGATTAGTCTATTTCAGAATGGATCTTTCAAGTATTTGCCAGTAACTATCTAAGTAGCTGCTTGGATTTTCTTTGAATTCATTGCGAATAAATCTTGCCACTATTCCTTCAAGGCCAGTGATTACTATTTGCGCACATAGGCCCGCTGGAGCAACTAGTTTTTTTTCATCAGCAAGTATTTGTTTTACAGATAACTCGAGGCTATTGAAGAATTGGTTAACAGCATCAATTACATTTTTTTCGGCTGGCCCCAATGCTTCTCTTGAAAGAATTCGCGCAAAACCTTTATTTTTTTCAACAAACATTACTAAGAAGAAGAAAAGAATTTTGATTTGCTCTATTGAATTCTTATCTGTTTTTTTTAATTCAGATATTTTCTCTCGAATTGAAACATCACAAAAATTAAATAATTCTAGGTAGATTGTTCGCTTGCTTGGAAAATGACGATATAGTGCAGCCTCAGTAATTTTTGATTCTTTTGCTAAAAGTGCTGTAGTTATTTTGGAAGGATTTCTTTTTTCTAACAGTTGCGCTAGGGCCTGTAAAATTATTTGTTTCCTTTCATTCTTCATATTTGATCAATTATCTTATCAAGATTAGGATGCACTTTTTGAAATTCCTCATCAAATTTTCGGATTATGCCATCTAAACTTTTTTGACTTGTTCCCTCGAATCTAAGAACTAGTTTAGGTGTTGTATTAGAAGCTCTCAAAAGACCCCATCGATCCTCATACTCAACTCTTAAGCCGTCCAACATACTTACTGATGCGTTTTCAAATGATGCGCTTCTCTTAAACTCATCTACGATTTGAAATTTCTTTTCTTCATCCACATCAAGATTTATTTCAGGTGTAGTAAAGCCTTCTGGAAATTCATCAAGTAATTCAGTAAGTTCAGATTCATTTTCAATCAGTATCTTTATGAGCCTAAATCCAGAGTAGTGAGCATCATCAAAGCCATACCAATCATCGTTAAAGAAAATATGACCACTCATTTCACCAGCAAGATGGGCATTAGTTTTTCTCAGCATCTTTTTAATATGGAAATGACCCGTAGGAGACATAATTGGCTCACCTCCATAGCTCAAGATCACATCTTTTAATCTATTGGTACATTTAACATCAAAAATAATCTTTGCTTGTGGTGAGTTTTTAAGAATATCTTTTGCAAGGAGCATCAAAAATTTATCTTGAGGAATAATTTTGCCTTCATTATCAACAACCCCGAGCCTGTCTCCATCTCCATCAAAAGCTAAGCCAATATTGGCTTTTTCACTTAAAACCTTATCTGACAGATCTTTTAAGTTTTCAGGATTACCTGGATCAGGGTGATGGTTTGGAAAATTGCCATCAACCTCACTGTAGATTTCAACTACATTAAAACCAAGTGCTGTAAAAAGTTTTGGAGCTATGACGCCTGCAGCGCCATTGCCACAATCAATGACAACTTTAATTTCGTCTTTTAATTGGATGCTTTTTGATTTTACTTCCTCAATATAATTATCAATTACATCTTCGTTTACCAAGGAAGTGCCTTTGATAGTCGCATTATTTGGTGTGCCTATTAGCTCAAATATCTCTTTACCTGATACAGGCTCATCATCAATAACCATTTTAATACCGTTATATTCTTTAGGGTTATGGCTTCCTGTAACCATAATTCCGCTTTTGGAGCTATGTTTTTTTGCAGCATAGTAAAGCAACGGACTTGTAACAATACCTATATTTTCAATATTTATTCCATTATTTATTAATGAATTTTCAAGAGCATTCATTAATGACTTTCCAGATAAGCGACCATCTCTTCCAAGGACAATGCTATCAATACTCAATTGATTACATTTAGATGCTATCGCATTACCTATTTCAAAATACGTATCTTCATTGAGGTCAATAGGATAAACACCTCTGATGTCATATTCTCTGAAAATATTTTTGTTCATCTAAAAGTCTTTTAGAATTTCATATTTTAACCTTGTTTGTCATAATACAGCGCTTAAATGTTTATAAATACAGATTCAAAATTCATTTGGATGAACGGGGAGTTTCTTAAATGGGATGAAACTAAGGTTCATGCGCTTACTCATACTCTGCATTATGGTGTTGGTGTCTTTGAGGGGGTAAGAGCTTATAAAAATGATTTAGGCGGAGCAATATTTAGATTGGATGATCATACCAGAAGGCTCTTTGATGCAGCTTCTAAGGTAAATATTGATATTCCTTACTCAATAGAAGACTTAAACCAAATTCAAAAAGACACTCTAAAACAAAACAAGTTAGAGGAGGCCTACATTAGACCAATTGTTTTTTTTGGTTCTGAGGAATTGGGACTGCGAGCTAGCGATCTTTCAGTTAATGTTGCTGTTGCTTGTTGGGAGTGGCCCTCATACATGGATCCAGAGAAGAAAAAAAATGGGATAAGCATTGTTACCTCTCCTTATAAACAATATGAAAACCCACTTTATTCAAATAATAAAATAGTTGGCACCTATGTAAATTCAATAATGGCTCTTCACGATGCCTTAGCAAGAGGATCGGATGAAGCATTGTTAATGGATATCAAGGGCAATATTTCAGAAGGCAGCGGTGAGAATTTGTTCATTGTAAAAAACGGAGACATTTTTACTCCAACTACTGAAAACTGTCTAAATGGTATAACTAGGCAAAGCATTATAAAAATAGCATCAGATCTTAATCTGAAAGTAAAAGAATTAAATCTTCAATACGAAGACTTATTGAACGCCGATGAGGCTTTTTTTACTGGGACTGCTGTCGAGGTAACACCAATTTCCAAGGTAGATGATAGGATTATTGGTTCAGGAAAAATTGGTTCTACAACACAAAAACTTCAATCAATATTTGAAGACATAGTTTCTGCAAAAAATAATCAATATAAAGACTGGCTGTATCAGATTTAATATTTAAAAAATCTTAGAGTGAGAAAATTTAAAATAGCTTTTTTAAGTTATCGAAGTGCACCCTTCAGTGGAGGGCAAGGTATATATGTTTATGAGCTTAGCAGGGCTTTTAAAGATTTAGGCCATGAAGTAGATATTATCTCTGGCCCGCCTTATCCAAAGTTAGCTGATGGGATCAATCTAATAAAATTGCCTGGCTTAGATCTATTCAGTACATTTAATTTTCGTGACAGATTAAATTTATTTTTTAATAAGAAAAATAAAGATTTTGATGATTATTATGAATTTTTTATAGCTTTGATTGGAGGATTTCCTGAAATGAGAACATTTGGAAATCGAGCAAAAAATTATTTATCAACCAGAAAAGAATACGATTTTGTCATCGACAATCAATCTCTCTCTTATGCAATGATAAAAATTCAAGAAGAATTTCCTCTTTTTCAAGTTATCCATCATCCTATCCCGAGGGATAAAGAGTATGAATTAAAGTACGCTAAAGGTATTGTAAAGAAGACCTTTATACGAAGCTGGTATTCATTTTTAAAGATGCAATCAAAAGTTGCTCCCAAAATGCATAATATTATTTCTCCATCCAAAAGCTCCAAGAATGACATACAGAAGTACTTTCATATAGATGTAAGCAAAATTCATGTAATTCCAAATGGTATTGATACGGAGATATTTAAACCAAATCCTGTGATCTCAAAGAAACCATTCAAGTTAATTACAACGGCAAGTGCAGACGTGCCTTTAAAAGGGCTAGATTTCACTCTTAGGGCGATAGCTGTTGCGAAAGATAAGTACCCATTAATTAATTTGGTAGTTATTGGAAAGCCTAGATCTGGAGGACATACTGAAAGATTAATTTCTAAGCTAGGTATTGATGAGTTCGTATCGTTTAAAACTAACTTAACCAATCAAGAGGTTAGTGATGAATATGCTTCCAGCCAAATTGCGATTGTAAGTTCTTTGTATGAGGGGTTTGGCTTTCCAGTTGGAGAGGCTATGGCATGTGCTGTTCCTCTTATTGCTACAGATGTTGCTTCAATACCTGAGATTACTGGACCTTACGCTGAGATGATTGCCCCTGAAAGTCATGAAGATATTTTTAATTCATTGGATAACATTTTCCAGAAATATGATCTCTACATGAAAAAAGCTAATTTAGGACGAGATCACATATTACAAAACTTTAGTTGGTCAGTTATTGCAAACAGTTATATAGATCATATCTCTTCAACTTTAACTTCGCATGCTGACATTTAATTTCTCAAATATTTATTTATCACGAGGGAACAAAATACTGGATGTCGGGTGCGGAGAGGGTAGGCATATTTTTGGAGCAATGGATGCTCAGTCAGGCCTAAATCTTTTTGGAGTCGATATGGATATTCCATCATTAGAAAAGAGCAATGAAGGTTTAGATTTTTTTAGAGAGATGGATTTTAACTTAGTAAAATTTTTACAAGGCTCAATCTACAATCTCCCTTTTCAAGATAATGAATTAGACATTGTGATTTGCTCTGAAGTGTTAGAGCACTTAGAGGATTACAGCAAAGCAATTCAAGAAATCCATAGAGTGTTAAAGCCGGGAGGATATTTTCTTGCTAGTGTCCCATCATTTTTACCGGAGAAGATATGCTGGATGCTATCAAAGGAATATCAAAATATGCCAGGCGGCCACGTTAGAATTTTTAAAAAATCAAATATCTTAAAGGTAATGCAGGACCATAATTTTTCTTTTATTCAATCTGAAAAATATCATGCATTTCATTCTGCTTATTGGTGGCTAAGATGCATCTTTTGGAAAACACAAGAACATAATTTTTTAGTAAAGGTTTATAAGAAAATACTTGAAAGACATATTTTAAAAAATACTCCTATCATGGATGTAATTGAAAAATTACTTAACCCCATCCTTGGAAAGAGTATTAGTTTTTATTTTAAGAAAAATTAATTTATGGCTATCCATTCTTCGGAAGATTTTATTCACCACTTAGGCAACAAGCTTAAGGAATATCAAAATTCTGATGGTTCAATAGTTTGTAAGGATGACCAAACTCACGATCATTGGGATCATCTAGAAGCATGCATTGGTCTTGGTATTGCAGGATTTAAAGATGAATTTGAGAGAGGACTTATATGGTCTCGACTTAATCAAAACATGGATGGCAGTTGGTATGAAGAATACAAAAAATCTAATCCCACAAAGCTCAATAAACAATCAAATCATGCTGCTTATTTTGCAACAGCACTCGCATTCCATTACACCCTTTTTCAAGATAAAGCCTTTATTAAAGAGAATTGGAACTGCCTTCTCATGGCAAATGATTTCCTTTTGGATATGCAGTCTGAATCGGGCGCATTTATTTGGAACATTGATGAAGACGGTGAGTACGATATTGACTTTTTGCTTACCGGCAATAGTTCGATAGTTAAAAGCCTTGAATGCTCAATTTTTCTTGCAGATGAAATAGGGGACACTAATAAAGACAAATGGCATGAAATTTATCAAAGTGCAAAAAAATGTATTCAAGCCCCAAAAAATAATTTTGATTTGAAAGCTGATAGAAGTAATTTCTCTATGGATGCGTATTACCCAATTTTATCTGGAGCATTAACAACAGAACAAGAGGATATGTATGTAGAAAAAACAATGCAGAGATTCTATGTTGATGGACTAGGGGTAAAGTGTGTTGCGGAAGAACCATGGGTTACGGTAGCCGAGACATGCGAATTTTGTATTGCCCTAGTAAAAGCTGGACATAGAGAGAGGGCAATCAAGATCTTACAAGAAGTTAAAACCATTAGCGATGATGAACAAATTCCATATATGGGATGGCAATTTAATGAAAAAATATTTTGGCCCTTTGAGCAGCCAAGTTGGACCATTGCCGCATTAATTCTTGCAGAAGATGCCATTTACAATACATCAAAAGCATCACGAGTCTTTACTGCTAATTTAGTTTAATACGAAAGACAAACCGCTGTATCAACTCTATCAAAAATCTTAAAACCATCATCGATGGCCTTTTGGAAGACTTTATATGGTGCTTGGCCTCCTTTGCTAGGATCTTCATAGATATCATGAAAGGCCAAGGCCCCATGCTTTTCAATTAAATGTTTCCAGTTTTCATAGTCATTGTTTGCGGACTCAAAACTATGACTACCATCTATAAATAACATTCCCAATCTTGTTTGCCATGACTGTGAAATAGTATTTGCATCACCAATTATTGGAATTATGTTTGTAATTTCTTTAACTTCTTCTAGATTTTTTTGGAGTAACGGAACTGTGTTTACCCTGTTGAGAGTCTCATCAAAATTTTCTTGGTCAAAATACTCTTCTCCAAGCTGATGTTCTTCAGATCCTCTATGATGATCAATTGTGTAAACTATCTGATTATTCTTTCTTGAGCCATAAGCTAAGAATGCAGCAGACTTCCCTCCAAATGTTCCTATTTCTAAAATAGGGCCTACCTTTGAAAATTTTTCCGCCCATTTTGTTAAAGCCTCTCCCTCATGCAGCGGCATAAATCCTTTTAATGAATTGATCTTATCTAGCATCTTTATAAAACTCTTTTCCTAGAGAACTTTTAAATCTTTTATGATGCCAAAGGTACTCACCAGGATTTCTCCTAATTGATGATTCAATTCTTTGAATAATCATTTCAGTTGAAGCTATGGCATTATTTTTAGATATTTCTTCAAGGTTAATTCGAAGCGCCCCATCTTCAAACCATGAGTCTAAAAAAACAACGTTACAATTTGTTATCTCTTGCAGTCTTTCAGCAGTTGTAATTGTGTAGGTTGGTATCCCAAAAAAATTTATTTTTTTTGAATGTTTTATTCCATAATCTTGGTCAATTGCATACAGAACATTTTTTCCCTTCTTTAACCATTTAATAAATCTTAAAGTTTCTTTTTTAGTTGCTGTATCTTTAACAGCTCTCTTTCTACCCGAATCAATAATTTTATGTATATAAGGAGAGTTATGCTCTCTACCTACACCATACAATTCTGCTTGCATCCCTAAAATCCTTGCATCCAGCTCCAAATGCAAAGAATGCTTAAAGATAATTAAATTTCCTTTTGAACTATTATTTATTAGCTCCAAGTTAGTTATCTTGCTAGGAAGTTCTTTTTTAATTCTTGTATCGCTCCAAAACCATGCAATTCCCATATCGAAGATTGACAGGGAAGCAGCCTCAAGATTTTTCTTGAAGATAACCTTAAGTTCTTGTTTATTCATTTCTTTAAAGCATAGCTTTATATTTTTCTTAGCAACTTTGATTCGATTAAATAAAAATATTTTTAACAAGAATGAAAATGGTTTTGCACCATGAAACCTTCGAGGGATTCGAATGATTAATTTCCATAAGAAAATAATGATGCTCATATTTTTTAATAAAACCGTTATTATTACATTTAAAGTATTCTCACATTGATGTTTCTATTTATTTATCAGATTTGTTTTTTTTGCTTAATACCAATCTTTTTTTTAAATTTATTTATTAAGGGAGCTAAAGAAAAGTTATATCTATCAAAAATTAGCAATAGGATTGGGCTAGGATTCAAGAAAAGAAATAATCCTATTCTTATTCATGCGGTAAGTCTTGGTGAGGTTTTAGGTATCAAGAATTTTGTTAAAACCCTAGAAGGAAATAACGAAATTATTATTAGCGTTTCCACTGCTACTGGATTACAAAAAGCTAAAGAATTATATGGTCATAAACATCAAGTTATATTTTTACCTTGGGATTTTTTTATTTTTATTAATCTTTTTTTTCGCTTTTTAGATATAAAACTGATCCTCTTATTTGAAACAGAAATATGGCCCTATTTAATTTACAAAGCCCATAAACTCAATATTCCAGTAATCTTGCTCAATGGCCGTCTTAGCAAAAGATCAGCAAGCTTATACAAACAAACTCGCTTACTAATGACCCCTATTTTTAAAAAAATGGATAAACTTTTTGTTCAATCGGATAAACACTTAGAGCGATTTTGCAACTTAGGGGTTGATTCTAAAAAGATAGAAGTTGTTGGCTCTGTGAAATATGATATTGAACCTGCAAAAAAAACATCATCAGAAAACAAACTGCCAAACAAATTTATTCTTGCTGCAAGCACTCACAAGGGAGAAGAGGAAATTGTTTTGAATGCCTACAAAACATTTAAGCAAAATAATCCATCACACCGAAATGTAAAACTAGTTATATGCCCAAGACATCCCGAGCGAGCTAATTCTGTAAAAAGTTTATGCAATGGAATGGGATTTGATGGCGAGATATTTTCTTGTGTGGATGGTGATTCCCAGCCCGAAGTTATCATTATAGATAGAATTGGCCTATTAAATACTTGCTATATACTCTCAAGCTGTGCCTTTGTTGGCGGAAGCCTTATCAATCATGGAGGTCATAATCTTGCTGAACCTGCATGCAATAAAACACCAATTATTATTGGCCCATACACATTTAACTTTGAAGAAATGTCATCAGAATTCATTTCAAGTGATTCCGCAGTAGTAGTTCATAATCAATTAGAGCTTGGTAATGCCTTTAATAAATTAATTAATGATGTGAATTATTCTTCTTCATTAATAGCTAACGCAGAAGAAGTTTTTAATAAGAACAAAGGCTCTACTCAAAGACAAGGCTCATATATAATGAAACTATTGGAGTTAAAATGAAATTAATCACTGCAATTATTAAACCTTTTAAATTAGAAGAAGTTCGAGAAAGTCTAGATCAGTTAGGCATTACTGGCATGACCATTAGCGAAGTAAAAGGATACGGAAGGCAAAAAGGACATACCGAACTTTATCGAGGAGCTGAGTACGTAATTGATTTTCTCCCAAAAATTAAGATAGAAGTTGCTGTAAGAGATGATCAAACAGAGTCTATTGTTGAGGCAATAAGTACAGCTGCTTCCTCAGGAAAAATTGGAGATGGAAAGATTTTTATTTCACCCCTTGAAAAAGTTATTCGTATTAGAACTGGAGAACTTAACGAAGAGGCTCTTTAAACTTGGGTAATCAATCCAAGCCCACAGCTATATTTCTACTTGGACCTACTGCGTCAGGTAAAACTAGATGGGCATTTGAAATCATAGATAAATTTCCAAAAACATTTGAATTAATATCTGTTGACTCAGTTCAAGTCTATAAGGGTTGCAATGTTGGATCTGGTAAACCTGATCAAGATACGCTGAAAAAGTATCCACATTATTTGATAGATCACTGTTCCGTAAGCGAAATCTACAATGTAGCTCAGTTCATAAATGATGCCTCAATTCTTGCAAAAAAAATTGTTGATGATGGAAAATTTCCATTATTTGTTGGGGGCACAATGATGTATTTCAAAAGTCTTTTTGAGGGCATTCACTCATTGCCTAATGCTGATTCCGCATTAAGAAAAAAGTTAGATGCTGAACTGAAAAAAAATGGGCCAAACAAACTGTTTGATCAATTGGTTAAATTAAATCCAATAAAAGCTAGAGAAATTTCACCCAATGATAAGCAAAGACTAATTAGGGCAATAGAAATAGAGCTCAGCCAAAATAATCAAGATAAAGGCTCTGCTAAATCAGGCATCAGAAATGAATTCAATATTATTCAGATCGGAATATTCCCAAATCAAAGGGCTGAATTACACGAAAGAATTGAAAAAAGGCAACCAAGTCTTGTAAATAAAAAATTGATTAATGAACTTGATGAATTGATTATGAATAATAATTTGGAAAAAACTCATCCTGTCTTGAAGGCAGTGAACTACAAGCAAGCGTTTATGGTGTTAGATGGTTCGCTAAAAGAGACAGAGATGTTGGAAAAATCAATTTTTGGCACACGCCAATTAGCAAAAAGACAAATTACATGGATGAGAAGTTGGAAGGATTTAAATTTTTTTGACTTACATGAGCAAGACGCTGCAAGTGAATTCATTAAAAAGGGCTTAAAGTTATAAGTAATTCTTTAATTATTAACTTTCGCCCTTAAATACTAGATATAATCTTCATTTTAAAGGCAATAATGTGAACTGGGATAACCAAAACAACCAAGATCCATGGGGTCGAAATAATAACAATAATGATGGTCCTAACTTTGATGATCTAATGAAACAATTTTCTTTACTTTTTGGAGGAAATAAAAAATCAACTAATGGATCAGGGGGTTCAGGCAATAATTTCTCTTTCAAAAGAATCTTTACATATGGAATCTTCGGTCTCCTTATTATTTATGGGTCAATGTGTGTTTATCAGCTTGAAGCACCCGAGAGAGCCGTTGTACTAAGATTGGGAACATACTATCAAGAAACTGATGAAGGTTTAAATTTTATGATCGCTGGCATTGATGAACGATTTGTTGAGAATGTTGCCCTGACTAGACGTTTTTCTCAAACCGCAAATATGTTGACTCAAGATGAAAATCTAGTTGATGTTACGATTTCAACTCAATATCGAATAAAAAACCTTAAGGATTTTGTCCTAAACGTTAACGATCCAGAAGCAAGCCTCCGCCAAGCTACAGAAAGTTCTTTACGCCATGTTGTTGGAGATAACTCACTCGAAGAAACACTTACTACAGGTAGACAAATCTTAGCGCTGAATGTGCAAGAGAGACTGCAAAGCTATTTGGATCTATATGCCACTGGTTTAATAGTTCAACAAGTAAACATAGAAAAGACAGATCCGCCAACTGCCGTCAAGGAAGCCTTTGATGATGTTGTAGCTGCCAGAGAGGACAAGGTTAGACTTCAGAACGAAGCTGAAAGATATGCTTTATCCATTGTCCCAGAGGCTCGTGGTCAAGGATTTGCTAGGGTACAAGCTGCAGAAGCTTATCGAGAAGAAGTAATCGCAAATGCAGAAGGTGAAGTTGTTAGATTTGAAAAGCTTCTAGCAGAGTATCAAAAAGCGCCAAAAGTAACTCGTGATAGGCTTTATCTTGATGCAATCCAAAGCGTCTTATCTAACTCAACAAAAATTATGGTGGATGTAGAGGGAGGAAATAACCTGCTTTATCTTCCACTTGATAAAATCATGGAGCAAAATAAAAAAGCGGAGGATGACGATGAATAGATCGAATCTTATATTAATTCTTTCTGCCCTGATCATAGCAATTATTGCTAACAGCATTTATATAGTTAATGAAAAGGAAAAAGCATTGGTAACTCAATTTGGTGAGGTGATCAAACCTGACGTAGAGGTTGGAATTCATTTCAAAGTTCCGCTTATTCAGAGTGTTAGAAAATTCGATGCAAGATTGCAAAGTCTTGATGAGGAACCCAACAGAATACTGACGGTTGAAAGTAAATATCTCCTGGTTGATTCATTTGTAAAATATAAAATTGTTGATGTATTAACTTTTTATAAAGCAACCACTGGAAGCTTTCTTACACTTAATAATCTGCTTGGTCAGAGAACAGAATTTGAACTCAAAAATCAGTTTGGTCAGAGAACCGTTACAGAGCTTGTTTCCGGTGAGCGAGACGAGATGATGACTTCTATGACAAATAATCTTGGTGCATCTGTAGCTGATCTTGGGATTGAAATTATTGATTTCAGAGTTAAGAGAATTGATCTGCCATCAGAGCTTAGCAGCTCAGTTTTCGAGAGAATGCGTACAGAAAGAAATAGGCTTGCTGAAGAGTTAAGGTCTGAAGGTAAAGAGCTTTCTAATGAAATACGTTCAAAAGCAGACAAACAGAAAGTTATTATTCTTTCAGAAGCCTATAAGCAAGCTGAACAGATTCGTGGTGAAGGTGACGCCAAAGCCGCAGCCATTTATGCCAATGCTTTTTCAAAAGACCCTGAGTTTTATGAATTCACAAGAAGCATAAAGGGGTATACCAGTACCTTCCAAAATAAGGCAGATGTATTGCTAATAGATCCCAAGTCTGATTACTTTAAGTATCTAAATAAATCTGACGGCAAACAAAAGCCCTAACCAATGAATTCCACCCTAATTCTAGGATTGCAATGGGGTGATGAGGGAAAAGGCAAAATTGTTGATGCTCTTTGTAAAGAAGGCTCATTAGTTTGTAGATTTCAAGGCGGACATAACGCTGGTCATACAATAAAGGTTGGTGGTTCTCAAAAAGTTCTACATTTAATCCCTTCAGGAATTATGCACGCATCCTCGAACTGCATTATTGGCAATGGGGTTGTGATTTCCTTGCCAGCACTCAATGAAGAAATAGAGATGCTGTCTAATAGCGGTATATCAGTTAAAAACCGACTTCATATTAGTAATGATTGCCCACTAATTTTGCCAACTCACATTGTCATTGATCAAGTCCGTGATAAGCATGAAGGTATTGGCACGACTGGAAGAGGCATTGGCCCAGCTTACGAAGATAAAGTTGGAAGAAGATCATTAAAATTTAGAGACCTTGCTGATCTTGAACTTCATAAATCTAAGATTTCTGAGCTAGTTAAATACCACAATCAATTACTTACTAAAATTTATGGAAGCACTCCTATCGATATCGATCTTGTGATCGAGGAATTAACAAGTTTTAGAAAGCTACAAACTAATTTTGGTTGTGACACTTATAAAATTTTGCACAAAAGCATTGAAGAAAAAAAAGAGATAATATTTGAGGGAGCACAAGGCTCCATGCTTGATATTGATCATGGTACGTATCCCTATGTAACTTCATCAAGCACGACTGCCGGTGGAGTTTCATCAGGGCTTGGGATCGGACCAAAACAGATCAATAAAATTATGGGAATCACAAAAGCTTATTCGACGAGAGTGGGAGAGGGCCCATTTCCCACTGAATTATTTGACGCTGATGGCGCATCACTAGCTAAAATCGGTCATGAGTTTGGTGCTACAACAGGAAGACCCAGAAGATGTGGATGGCTTGATCTGCATGCATTAAAAAAAATTATATTTATAAATTCAGTCACAGAACTATGCATTACTAAATTAGATGTTATGGATAGTTTCAAGTCGATTAAGGTCTGCATTGATTACGAAGATGGCAAGCCGATATATGAGACTTTTCAGGGCTGGCTGGAAGAGATATCAGAAATAAAAAAATTTGAAAACCTACCAATACCTGCTCAAAAATTTATATCATATATTGAAGATTATCTAAAAGTTCCTGTTACAGTAGTTTCTGTTGGACCTGATAGAGATCAAACCGTTCATAAGTAATTTAAAAAATCATGGGGGTTTTTATGAAGAACGTCTTAACCTCAATAGTTCTTTTAACAGTTTTTTCAGTCGTCATTTTTTTCATTGGTGGCGTATTCAAACTTTATGGGACCCTTGAAGGCCCAGGGGAAATATTGGGCGATAAGGTTCCCGAATATATTATTCAGGAAAGGGCGCAAAGAATATCTAAAATTGCAGATGATCTGGGAGTCGAATCAGAGAAACAAATTCTCTTTGGTGATTTGCATGTCCATACGACATATTCTACCGATGCATTCATGTGGTCTTTACCTTATTTTAATGGCCCAGGAGCATCACCAATATCGGATGCATGTGACTTTGCTAGATTTTGTTCCGCACTAGATTTTTGGTCTATCAATGATCATGCTGAGGCGTCAACACCAAGAAAGTGGTTAGATACTAAAGAGAGTATTCGTCAAT
>QOPE01000011.1 GCA_003331565.1 SAR86 cluster bacterium
TTGCCACTATGCTGCATTTTATTTTCCTGATCGTAAAACGCTCTAATGACTTTTCCTGCAAAAGCTTGGGAAGCGGCTCCTTTTAGAAATTCAGCATATTGTTCATCCATATTTTTACTAACTTTTTCAGTTTTTTCATCCAGAACAATACCTGACCAAAGTGAAATGGAACATACATCATGATCTTTAAAATCAAAAGCCATATCAAACGCCATTTTGTCTATTCCTGCTTTTTGAGCTCCGTAAATTGGGCCATGCATATAACAACTTGAGCCATGTGAAGAAATTTGAACAACCAGTGATTTAGGTGTTTTTATCAACATTGATGCTAGCGCATGACTAAGAATATAGTTTGACTTTAATCCAACTTCAATAATAGACCATAAATCTGTTGATTTTTCCCAAAAAGGTTTGGGTAAGACCAGGTCGTCATGTATTTGGCATGCAGCATGGATAAGCATATCGAGTCTGTCATATTTATCCTCAATAATGGATTGAATATTTTGAATGTTGTTTTTTAGATTTAAGTCTGCTGGCAAAACATCACACTCTATACCTTGTTTTTCGATATTTGAAGCCGTATCAATCAAGCTTGAATTTATCTCAAAACCAAATTGGCTCACTGTGGTGCCGGAATCCACAGAGCGTCCAACACAAATAATTGTATCACCGGGTTTGCCAACACTTTCAGCAATTCCTTTGCCCACTCCCCTGCTTGCTCCGGTAATCAGAATAACTTTTCCTTTATCTATCATGATGTTTCCTACCTATGCTATAAAATATATTTATGATATATCTTGCATCAAAATCTCCACGAAGGGCAGAATTACTAAAAAAAATCAATGAAGAGTTTTTGTTACTTGAAGCAGAAATTGAAGAGAATCTCGTCTTAGAAGGTAGCCCAGCATTTAATGCAGAGAAACTTGCAAAAGAGAAGTGCTCTCAAGGGATAAAAAATGCAATTGCTACCAATCTTGAAAATTATCCTGTATTAGCAGCAGATACCATTGTTGTTATGGGCAATAAGATATATGGCAAGCCTAAGTCATCAGATCATGCTTTTACGATGCTATCAGAACTCTCCGGACAAGTTCATGAAGTCATAACCGGTGTTTCAGTTGGTGTTTGGGATTCTGAGAAAGCAGATATAGCAACGATATCTGTATCTACATTCGTAGAATTTGGAGATATTTCAGCTATTGAGCTTAAAGAATACAGTGAAACTGATGAACCCCTCGATAAGGCTGGAGCATATGCAATTCAAGGTTATGCAGAAAAGTTTATAAAAGGAATAAAGGGAAGTTATTCGAATGTTGTTGGCTTACCGCTATTTGAAGCACTTAAACTTCTAAAACAGTTTCAATTATAGTCCGCTTTCCTCGCTGCTAAGACAGCCTGTCTTTGCAATACTCCTAATTGATGAACCGGCATAGTATCTTCTTTGAAGTTGCCCCATGATTTTAATATTGGGTGGAGTTCTTGATCTTGAAGGACGGGATATTCAAGGTTTACGAAAGCATAATCTTTTTGCGCTTCTTTGCCTGACAACCATTCAAGCAATTTCAAAGCTTCAGCTTTATTATTCGAAGTTTTCACCACACCGCCACCTGAAATATTTACATGCACCCCAAATGATTCTTGGTCAGGCCAGATAATTGAAAGATTTTTTCCAATTTGTTGGTCTATTAATCTGCCCAAATA
Source organism: SAR86 cluster bacterium (assembly GCA_003331565.1). Classification (GTDB taxonomy): domain Bacteria; phylum Pseudomonadota; class Gammaproteobacteria; order Magnimaribacterales; family D2472; genus MED-G82. The sequence goes on from QOPE01000011.1 coordinate 1,702, forward strand.
ATACGAATTAACTATTGTTGCGTCACATTGACCTGATTGAACTGCCTTAAGTGCTAGGGTATCACTTGAAAATACCTTAGTGGCCAGATTGTTACTCCATCCAGATAAAATTTTGTGTGTTTCTTTTTCACTCAGCCTAAAGAGCATGCTTGCAATTAGGGATTGATTGTAAACTTTTGCTGAAGTTCTAAGGCATAGCCTATTTTTCCATTCTTTTTCAGCTAACTCTTGATAGCTTTTTGGGGGTGCTTGATTGCCTTTATCATTAACTACAATTGCTCTTATGCGTTTTGACAGTCCAAACCAATTTCCTTCGGGATCTCTAAAGTTCTTAGGAATATTATTAGTTAGAATGCTGGAAGAAATTGGTTCGAAAATATTTGCTTGGCTGGCTTGCCACAAAACTCCTGCATCAACAGTGATGAATAGGTCGGCTGGAGAATTTATACCCTCCACTTCAATTCTCTCAAGAAGTTGCTGAGCATTTCCTGATAGTAATACGATATCAATACCGGTCGCTTCTGCATATTTATCCAAAATAGGTTCTATTAATTGAGGCTGACGAGATGTATATACAGTGAGCGTATCTTGTTTAACACTTTGATCGCAGGCTGCTAAGAATAAAGAAAAAGCTAATATTTGATAAAGTTTAGGTAGGTTCATTGTTTAAAAAGTGTTGATGAGAATGATAATCATTCTCATTTTTAGGTGCAAGTATTTGGATACCTAAAATCTTATCTCTCCTATTGCATTTTTTATAAAAAATTTTTTCAATTGCGGAATATTATCCACCAAGCTAAGACCCCTATTTCTAACAAATCTTAAATAAAGATTATCTGCTTTGAATAAACCATTGAGAAGATTAATGCCCGACAACATAGACTTATTGATTGTTCTTCGTCTGATTTCATATCTTTTAAGAACAGAGATATCTCCAAATGAAAGATTTGCATTTCTAGCTCTGACAAGTTCTTCTAAAAGAACACTGGCATCTGCAATACCTAGATTGAGTCCTTGCCCTGCAAGGGGATGGATTGAATGTGCGGCATCAGCCAAAATACATTGGCCAGGCTTAACATAATCTTTTGTGTGATGATGCGATAAGGGGAATGAAACAATTTCACTTTCAAGTTCTAATTTGAGATTAAATTTCTTAGAAATCTTTGAGAGACTCCTCTTAACTGACTCTATATCAGATGACGCATGAACTTTTGGGATCGACCAAACAACAGTAAATAAATTATTTTTATTAGTTGGCATAATCGCAAAAATTTCATTTTTATAAAAATATTGCTTTGCCGAGTTATTATTTAAGTCATTGCTAGAGACCAAAAATGTATGACCGATTTGCTCATAACTTTGAGCCTCTTTCACACCGAGCATGTTTTGTTGATTTGAATCACAGTAAATAACCAAATCAGTAGATTTTTTATTTTGTTCAAAATCATTCTTTGAGAAAAAATTAAAGTTATGTCTGTCCAAAGCATTATTTAGTTCATCGTAAAAAACTACATTGGCAAGGTAATCTTCGCTAATGTCATCACTTGAAAAAGAAATCCGGCCACTACCCTCTGCATCATAAACATGAATATCTTGAACCTCAGCTTTTGAAATTCCTAAATCTAAGCTATTCAAAAAATGTATCGATGCAGGATTAAGAGTAATAGTTCTAATATTTTGGTAATGCTTAGGATCCCCCTCAAGGATTTGTGATGAAATGCCTGATTGTTTTAATTTGATTGATAGTATTTTTGCAACAAGACCACTGCCTGCAATTAAAATACTCATTGAATTTATGAAGACATCAGGGCTTCAATTTCTTTTGGATCTACTGGAGCACTTTGTGTAAGGTTTTCATTGCCTTGATCGGTAACAAGAATATTGTCTTCGATTCGAATCCCGATCCCCTTCCATTTTTCATCAACAGAGCTTTTGCTAGAAATATAAATTCCCGGCTCAATGGTTTGCACCATTCCTGCCTCATAATTAGTGAAATTATTGCCATCTGAATAAGCTCCCACATCATGTGTATCTAGACCTATCCAATGGCCAACTTTATGCATGTAAAAGTTTTTGTGAGCGCCCTCTTCCAATAAATCTTCTGTTCTTCCATCAAGTATGCCCAAATCAACCAATCCCTCAGTAATAACTTGTTCAGAAATTTTTTGAGGCTGCATAATATGATTCCCTGTTTTGACCGCCTCAATGGCTTGTTTGTGAGCTTCCAAAACAACCTTATAAACTGCTAGCTGCTCATCGCTAAATTTTCCATTCACAGGATATGTTCTTGTGATGTCTGACGCATAACATTCATATTCTCCACCTGCATCCACTAAAACTAGATCACCATCATTTAAGGTTTGATCATTCTCAACATAATGCAAGATGCAAGCATGTTCACCACCCGCAACAATCGGTATATAGGCAGGAAATCTTGAGCCTTGCTCAGCAAATTTATATAAATAAAATGCTTCAAGACTTTGCTCATTCATATTAGGAGCAACAAATTGCATAGCTGCTTTATGCGCTTGTGCGGAAATCTCACAACCCTTTTTCATTAATTGAATTTCTATTTCTGATTTAACTCGCCTTAACGAGGATAAAAATGGCCCAGCATCAAGGTGCTCGATGGCTGCAGTATGGCGATCTTTCAACCTTGCCTGCTTAACCCAACCTGCAACCCTCTTAGAAAAATCTTCTTTGTAACCAATTAATGAAAAAACCTTATTACATCCTGCCAATAAATCTGGAATAGTTTGATCTGCCTCATGGTTGTTGTATCCCTGAGAAAATCCATAGTCGTCTACCGCGCCTTTAGGTCCAGCACGATATCCGTCCCAAAGTTCTGAATGTTCATCTTTAGGAGGGACAAACATATAAGAACTTGAGTTTGCCTCGCTATCAGTTTTAATAACTATTATGGAATCTGACTCATTAAACCCAGACAGATACCAAAAATAACTGTCCTGTCTAAAAGAGTAAGTATGATGAATGTTCCGTGAAACATGATCATTACTTGCAATCAGCAGGCATGCATTCGGACCCATTGCACTGCCAACTGCCTTTCTTCTGTCTGCAAACATAGTGTTCATAAAAGCATTTTACTCTTTTTTTCTATCAAACTTCCCTAAATTACATCTAAGATTTAAACTGATATTTAATGGAATCGAAAGAAACAGGGCTCTCTGACCTAATTAAAAAAGCAAATGACTTGCTCAATAGGTTCAATGAGCAGAAAGGAATCATTGATCACTACATCAAACAGGAAAGGGTTTGGAAAGAAAATAAAATCTTACAGACACAAGAAATTGAGTCCTTAAAGAGAGACCTAACTAAACTGCAATCAAGTTCTGAACATGAGTGATAAAGAGATCCTATCGATACGTGTAATGGGAAGAGATATTTCAATTGCTTGTCCTCCTGAGGATAAGCCACTTCTATTAGAGGCCTCAACAATTCTAAACAAAGAGATTGAACAGATACCGGATAAAGGAAACGCGCTAATTTTGGCAGCACTTAATTTAGCGTTTCAGTCACTTAAGGGAACGCAAGTAAATGACGATGATTCAAATAAAATTAATCAAATAATCTCATCCATTGATGATGCCCTGAATTAATCTTGCTTGAAAAAAATCCTGCATGTTGAAATCAATTTTAAGATGTATAATTTAAACACTGGTTCATTTGCCAATACATTCGATATCTTTGAACCGATACTTAAATGATAGGCAATATTCCACTGTCGATGTTGTGCAATACCTTAGGGAAGCCTGATTCGACAAGAGCTTTGCCACCTGGACTTTCGGTTCAGGAAAAAATGTATAGCGGTGAATTGGTTTTTAGCCTCCGTAATCGTGAAATCTGATTTAAGAAAATCACAACTTAATCGGAGGCTACATCTTCCTCAAAATGAGTACCTTGATCGATCAAAAAAAATACAAATAAATATTGTTGAGTCTGAAATTTTTCAAGAAGCAAATCTGATTGCTTGCTATTTACCTATAAAAAATGAGGTGGACACAAGTTATATTATTAAGAGTTGTTTTGATTTAAATAAATTAATTGTTCTTCCAAAGATTATTTCTAACACCATGGTTTTTGCCCTACATAAAGTTGATGATACTTTTGTTGTAAACAAATTTGGTATTAAGGAAACTGACAATGAAGAGATTTCAATTAATGACATTGAGTTATTTATATGTCCTTGTTTGGCATACAACAAGTCAGGTAATAGATTGGGTTATGGAGGCGGGTATTATGATAAAGCCCTATCCTCAAGTGGTGCTAAAAAAATAGGGATTGCTTTCGAATTACAAAAATTATCATTTGATAGTGAACCTCATGATATTCCAATGGACTACATTTGTAATGAAAACGGATTATTTGCCTGCTGATAAATCACCTTTTTTAACAAGGTTTACAATACTTTCGGCAAGGATCTTAGGATTTTCCATTGCAGCAAAATGCCCTCCTGGGTGAGTATCCCAATGCTTTATGTTATATATTTTTTCAGCCCAAGCCTTGGGAGGCTTTGCGATCTCATGATCAAAAACTGCACAGCCTGTAGGTTGGTCTACATAGTCAAAAGAAAAACCTGTTTGACCATTCTCATAATAAAGCCTCATCGATGAGGAAATAGTTTCTGTATACCAATAGAGTGAAACAATGCCGAGTACATGATCAAGAGGTATGACTAATTGATCTGAATTGTCGTCGGTCCACGCATGAAACTTTTCGATAATCCATGCAGCTAGGCCTATAGGAGAATCATTTAAACCATAAGCAACGGTTTGAGGTTTTGTACTTTGAATAGCAAAGTAACCAAACCCCTTCTCTTGATATTTCTCAAAGTTTTTCATCCCTTCAATCTCTTCCTCGGCAACCCCTTGCATAGGATCATCGTTGTCAGGAGGCCAGGCAAGAACTAAGTTTAAATGCAAGGCTTCGCAGCTATCCTTGAACTGATCCGCCATCCACTTACTCACTGTTGCACCCCAATCACCACCTTGAGCTATATATTTTTTATATCCGAGAGCAAGCATAAGTTCATGGTTGATCTTTGCAATTTCCTGAGAGTTCATTCCAAAATCATTTGGCTTAGAAGAAAATCCATAACCAGGCATTGAAGGACATACAACATCAAAAGAAACTCCATCTATTCCTTCGTTAAGGATCGGTATGATTGATAAAAACTCCTGCACACTCCCTGGCCAACCATGCGTCATCACTAAGGGGTATGCATTTTTATGTTTTGATTTACTATGAAGAAAGTGAATATCTAACCCTGAACTTGAATGAAACATATGGCTACCAGCATTATTGATTAAAGCCTCATGATCTCGCCAACTAAAATCATTAACCCAAGCATGCGTAGCTTTTTTCAAATAATCTAGGCTTGTTCCGAGGGACCACTTATTATCATTTAATTCATCTGGCCATCGAGAGAGCGCTATTTTTTCATGCAGTAAATCAATTTTTGATTGCGGGACATAAACTTCAAATTCTTCTATATTTTTCATTTCAAAAAATTTATGTAGCCGACATTGTCAGACTCTTCGATAAACTCATAATCAAGTGACTGAAGATGCTTGATTAGAGATTTTTGTTTACCCGTTTCTTCCTGGATACCAATTAAAACATTTGCAAATGCAGCCCCAAGATTTCGGTAATGAAAAAGTGAAATATTTCTTTCGGATCCAAAGGCTTTAAGAAAATCCAATAAAGCACCTGGTTTCACAGGAAACTTACATCTAAACAGCCTTTCATTTAAATTATTGGCTTTAATTAAGTGGCCTCCAATCATATGACGTAAATGATCGTTGGAAATAACACTGCGAGTTAAGTCGGAATACGAGAAGCGACTTTTTTTTAACTTTGCTCTTAATGTTTTAAAGGCATTATCATTTTTTAGACGAATACCAACCAATACGTGTGCCTCAGCCTGATCAGAAAAACGATAATTAAATTCGGTAATCTGTGACTTTCCAAAGATTCTGCACAACTTAAGGAAACTCCCTGGTTTTTCAGGGATCTTTATACTCAATAATTTCTCACGATCTTCACCTACTTCAGATCTCTCAACAATATAGCTAAGTCTTTCAAAATTTATATTTGCTCCACTGCTAATTGCAATTAATTTCTTATTATTAATTTTTTTACAGTACTTTTTTAAACCAGCAAGAGCCAATGCCCCTGCCGGCTCAGATAAAACTCTGGTGTCCTCAAATATATCTTTTACGGCAGCACATACCTCGTCAATTGACACCGTAATAACACCGTCAACACACTCTTTAATTACTTCAAAAGTATGTTTACCAATTTGTTCAACAGCCACGCCGTCAGCAAACAGTCCAACTTCTCTTAGTTTTACACGCTTATTAAATTTAACTGCTTCCAAGAGACATGCTGAATCTTCTACTTCTACACCATAGACTTTAGTTTTTGGTGAATGTTGAGCAATCCATGCTGATACACCTGCTAATAGGCCTCCTCCACCAACTGGTACAAATACGGCATCAAAAGCTTCTTCCTCTGATTCAATCTCCTTACCTATCGTACCCTGACCCGCAATGGTTAGTGGGTCATCAAAGGCAGGAATTAACTCCATCCCTTTATCCTTGGCAATCTGAGATGCCTTTTTGTATGCCTGATTATAGTTATCACCATGTAAAAGAATTTTTGAGCCAAATGATTGTACTGATTGGATTTTAATTTCTGGAGTTGTTTCAGGCATAACAATTAAACATGGGATCTTTAATTTTTGTGATGCATTAGCAACGCCCTGAGCATGATTTCCAGCAGATGCAGCTATAACCCCTAGTTTTTTTTGTGATGCAGACAATTGTGAAATCTTATTGTAAGCACCTCTATTTTTAAAAGAAAAAACTGGTTGCAAGTCCTCTCTCTTTAAGAAAACGTCATTAGCTAATTTCTTAGAAATATTTTTAGCAAAAGTAATCGGGGTCTTAATAGCAGTATCATAAACAGTGGCCTGATTAATTAAATCAATATACTTCTTGGATTGCTTGAATGATCCCGTTTTTTTTATTTTTAAACGCATAGTAAAAGCTAATATTTTGTTTATTATACAAGTATGGATGACGCAAAGGTGCAGGTTGCTAAAAAGGCGTTTGAGGAAATGGTTACTCAAATAAACAAAGAATCTATATTAGGAATTGGAACCGGATCCACAGTCAATTGCTTCATTGAGATCTTAAAACAAAGCAACATTCAGTTTAAAGGTGCCGTATCTAGCTCTGAGGCTTCTACCCTACTTCTTCAAGAGTTTAATGTAGAGATTTTTAGTCTTAATGATGTAAATGAAATTCATTTTTATATCGATGGAGCTGATGAAGTTGACCCATCACATAACTTAATTAAAGGTGGCGGCGGAGCTCACACAAGAGAAAAATTGGTTGCCTCGGCCTCGAATCAGTTTATTTGTATTGTAGATCAATCAAAGCATGTTGAATGTCTAGGAGACTTTGGTGTTCCTGTTGAAGTTTTGATCGAAAGTAGAAGTTTTGTTTCAAGAGAAATTGTAAAACTAGGAGGAGTTCCAACTTATAGGAGCGGTGTCATTACAGATCAAAACAATCACATCATTGACGTTTCAAAGCTTGATTTATCAAATCCAAAAGATATGGAAATTCAAATAAATTCAATACCAGGTGTTGTTGAAAATGGGATATTTGCTATCAGAAAACCAAACAAGGTTTTAACTGCTTAACTATTAAGGTCAGTTATTATTTTATAGGTTAGTTCTTCGGAACTTGGTTTAACTTTTGATCGAAAACCCTCTACAGTCAAACCATCCTTTGAAATTAAGTATTTATTAAAATTCCAATTAGGTTCCATGCCAGAAGCTTCAGCAAGTTCCTTAAAGAATGGTAGTGCTTTGGAGCCCTTCACTTTACTGGTCGTTAGCATAGGGAATGTTACACCGTATTCAGTAGAGCAAAATTCAGAGACCTTGGAATCATCTCTAAATTCTTGATAGAAATCTCTTGATGGGACACCTAAAACGATGAAACCCTTTTCTGAGTATGTTTCATATAGTCTTTGTAACTCAGTATATTGATTTGTATATCCACATCTACTAGCAACGTTTACAACAAGAATTGATTTTCCGGTTAACTCACAAAGATTTAGCTTTTCATCAGAATCAAGCAACCTAATTTCATGGTCTAACAATTCTGAGCAGGCACTCACAAATTGGGTGATTCCAAAAAAGCACAGTGATATTAATAAAGCTAGTATTAAGCGCATAGTGGAATACTATACTACAGGCGCAACAGCATAAATACTTGAAAGGAATAGAGTTACCAAAGTAAGAACTTCTACAGATTCAATGATTTTTTTCTTATGCCTATTGCTCATATTTCTTTTTAAAAAAGGAGGGCATTGAGCCCTCCATTATTTCCAGAGAATGTCAGCAATACATAGGGGGAGAGGAGTGCTGACATGTATTATTATATGTATTTATATTTAAATATCAATACTATTTATAAATATTTTTTATTAATTTTAGAATATAAAATTTATGAATTAATCAGCAGTATTAAGATATATATAGTGTATTTTCAGTATATTTAACAAAATAATGCCTATATAATTTCATCTCTATTCAGGGAATTTACAAAAATAAGAGGTATTTAATGAAAGGTACAGTTAATTTCGAATTACGAGGTGATATTGCAATCCTTGAGGTTAATAATCCACCTGTAAACCCTTTAAGCAGCGGTGTTAGAGTTGGTCTTTGTGATCAATTTGATAAAGCTAATAGTGATGAAAATATTAGAGGTATTGTCTTAAAAGGAGCAGGAAATGCATTTATAGCAGGCGCGGATATATCTGAATTTGGTCAAAAAATGGAAGGTCCGGACCTCCATACTGCACTAAAAAACATTGAATATAGCGAAAAACCAGTTATTGCAGCAATAAATGGGCCTGCTTTAGGCGGCGGTCTAGAGACAGCTCTATGCTGTAATTACAGAATTGCAACTGAAAAATCAATTGTAGGATTACCAGAAGTTAATTTAGGCTTATTGCCCGGTGCAGGTGGAACGCAAAGGTTACCAAGAATAGTTGGGCCATCACAAGCACTCAAAATAATGCTTTCTGGGGTGCCAGTTCCTGCAAAAAAAGCACTTGATCATGGTATTTTAGATGGCATTTCTACCGGTGATTTAGTAGAGGATGCGATTAGCTTTTTGCATAAAAAGCTTGATGAAACAACTGAACATCCAAAGGTAAGAGACTTAAATGAAAAATTAGTTGAAGCACGTGGCAATGAAAACGTAATGGCAGAAGCAAAAGCTTTAGCATCTAAGTCAAGAAAAGGTCAATTTGCGCCTGGTCAAATTATCAAATGTGTAGAGGCTGCAATTGAAGAAGATGATTTTGATGCGGGTATGAAGAAAGAATCTGATTTGTTTCTAGAGTGTTTGCTTCATCCTCAAAGAGAAGCAATGATCCATATATTCTTTGGTGAAAGAACAGCTGGAAAAATATTAGATGTTCCTAAAGATACAGAAACACAAAAAATAGGATCTGCGGGTGTTGTTGGTTCAGGAACAATGGGTGGTGGTATTGCAATGAATTTTGCTAATGCAGGTATACCGGTAATTGTTCTTGATCAAGATGAGAAGAATCTAGAAAGGGGAATAGGTGTTATAGAAAAAAATTATCAAATGATGGTTGACCGTGGAAGACTTTCACAAGAAATGAAAGATGGTGTCATGAGCTTAATTACACCATCACTAAATTATGAGGATTTAGCTGACTGTGACATTGTAGTTGAGGCGGTTTATGAAAATCTTGATTTGAAACAAGAAATATTTAAGAGACTTGATAACGTAGTTAAGGGCGATGCTATTCTCGCAAGCAATACTTCAGGTCTTGATATTGATGCAATTTCATCAGTTACTAATAGGCCAGAAAAGGTAGTGGGTACTCACTTTTTCAGTCCAGCTAATATCATGAGGTTGTTGGAAATTGTAAGAGGAGAGAAAACATCAAAAGAAACTCTTGCGACAATAATGAAGTTGGGAAAGATTATAAAGAAGGCTGCGGTTATGTCCTTAAATGCTCCTGGCTTTATAGGCAATAGAATGCTTTTTGGTTATACCCAACAGGCAAATATGTTATTACTAGAAGGCGCATTACCTAATCAAGTTGATACTGCACTTGAATCCTTCGGAATGAATATGGGGCCTTTCAGAATGATGGATTTAGTTGGATTAGATTTAGGGTGGAGAGCAAGAAAACTTGCAAATCTTGAAACACCTCTTACCAATAAAATTGCAGATGCATTATGTGAACAAGAAAGATTTGGACAAAAAAATGGTAAGGGTTTCTATAATTATTCTGATGGATCTCGTGCCCCTAACCCGGCACCAGAAAATGAAGAGATCTATGTCAAGGTTGCAGAAGAAAATGGTTTCACTAGAAGAGATATTTCTGATGAAGAAATAGTTGATAGATGTATTCTCGGTTTAGTAAACGAAGGAGCGAAGATATTAGAAGAAGGTATTGCTCAAAGATCAAGTGATATGGATATCGTTTATATCAATGGTTATGGTTTTCCTGTATGGAGAGGTGGTCCAATGTTTTATGCGAATTCAATTGGTCTAGACAAAGTACTTGAAAAGATAAATAAATTTGCAGAAAAAGATGAAGATTTCTGGAAACCAGCAGATTTACTGGTTGCATTGGCTAGTGATGGTGGGAAATTTGCTGATGCGCCAACCGATGATCTCAAAAAAGAGAAATTAGCATTTAAGCAAGAGGTTAAGTACTAAATTTTAATATTTATTTCGGTTTCTTCAGGGATGTAAGAAAACAGCTCAATTACATCATTATTGAACATCCTTATACACCCATGTGACGCCTTCTCGCCTATGAGTCCTTCTTCATGTGTGCCATGAATATATATGTATCTTTTGAAGGAATCTACGTTTCCACCTTTGTTATGACCTTCTTCAAGCCCATCAAGCCATAATATTCTTGATGTAACGTAGTCATTTTCATTATTATGTCGCTCATGAACTATCTCAGCAACTTGATTCATATTTTCTCTACTAACAAAAATTGTATTTTTTTCAACATTTGTTCCTATTTTAGTAAGAATTTTGTGTTTTCCTAGTGGTGTTTTATAGGAGTTTTCGATTTGCCCCTCTCCAAAAGATGAGCTAGATATAGGGTAACTAGCTAACATCGATTTATCTTCATAAACGTATAGTCTTTGCTGTGATATATCAATTTCAATCGACTTATTAGCGCTTAAAAAACTGGAAAGAATAATAAGAATTAATGCTGTACTATGAATTTTCATTTAAAACTTCTCTTAGTAACAATATTATAATAAAAAATAAACAACATATTATGAGATATCTCATTAAATCATAACCAAAATTTACAAATAAAGAGTTATTTGTTGTCTGTGGGACATCATAAGAGATAATTCCTTGTTCATTAATCTCCATTATATCAACAATTGTTCCTTTATTATCAATAAATCCTGATATACCGCTTGCTGTAGATCGTAAAATCCACCTATTAATTTCTTTTGCCCTTGATCTAACAATCTGAAAATGCTGATGTGGACCGATTGACTCTCCAAACCAACTATCATTACTTACATTAACAACAATTGTTGATCTTTTTACCTTTTGGATATAGTTATTTATATATGCTGTATCGAAACAAATAAGTGGCAAGATAGAGTGGTTTCTAAAAGAAATGGTTTCGTCAGTTATGTTTCCAGGTTTTAGAAAAGACATAGGTAAATCAAAGAAATCTATTAAGCCCCTTAGAATTGATTCAAATGGTAGAAATTCACCAAACGGAACGAGATTAACCTTCTTATAACTGGATAATTTTTCACTAGACAAGATTGTCAAAGTATTAAAATAATTAATTGATGTAGGAGCTGATTCAGATTGGTAGATACCGGAAATTACATTCAAATTATTCTCTTCAAGCCTCCTTACAAGATTATTTCCATATGAACTCTTTAGTGTGTATGGAAAAGGAGATTCAGGCCAAACAATTAGATCTAATCCTTCTTTCTCTAAACTCAAGCTGATTAATCTATCTTCAATTGATTTCCCGTAATCACTTTCAAATTTTTGACGTGGTCCAAAAGAAGGCTGAACTATTCCAAATTTTAAATGCTCATCGCTTGAATTATTTATGTCTAATTTTGTGGTTAGGGAAGGTATTGCAAATGCAATTATTAATAAAATACTCAAACCGTACTTATATACTTTTCTTGAACTAAGAGCTGCAGCTGAGACTATTAAATAAAATAATAATGAGCATCCGATCACACCAATTATTGGTATCAAGAAATCAAGTATCGTATCAAGGAAAATTACTCCTGGTTGCAGCCATGGAAATCCTCCTAAAATAAAAAATCTTGCTGATTCAAGCAATATTAATATTGAAGATAGGATTAGTGCATTTGTAAAGTTAGATATTCTTTTAATGTATATAAATAGCATAATAGGAAGCACGAATATACTTGAAAGTAAAAATCCTAAAAGAATTAATGCAGTGACTGATAATGCTATATTAACATTTCCATGATAGTGAATACTTACTATTAGCCAAAAAGTTCCAGCAAACCAAAGTCCAAATCCCCATAAGAGAATATGCAACCATTTGTTTTCAGTTGAAGAACTAGTTAGTATCGAGACCAAATATAAATAGGATAATACTAGGATCCACTTTTGGTCATAAGGTGCAAAAGCAAGAAACGATAATATTCCAACTAATGCAGTTGTGAGATATTTAATCAGACGTTGTTTTATTAATTGTGATGCCAATCTTTTTAACTTTCCTTTTATCAGCAGCTGTGACAGCTAAAGTCATATTGTTAACTTCAATCCTATCACCAACCTTTGGCAGCAAACCTAATTTATGAATAAATAATCCACCGACAGTTTCTGCGTCAAGATCATCAAACTTTAAGTCAAATTTTTTCTCGAATACATTTATATCTAATCTAGCGTCGGCAATATATTCAATAGGACTCACCTGAATTAATTCATCAACGTCGCCGGTATCATGTTCATCTTCAATTTCTCCGACTAATTCCTCAAGAACATCTTCGATGGTTATCAAGCCTGATACTGATCCATACTCATCTATAACCACTGCCATATGAGATCTGTCGTTTTTAAATTCTTCAAGCATAGTGTCAGCTTTCTTATTCTCAGGAACTACTTTTATATTTCTTGTTACTTTTTCTAGAGAAATAGGGGTTTTAGAATGCAAAGCGGGTAATATGTCTTTGGCCAAAAGCAAGCCCTTAACCTCATTCTTGTTTTCTCCCATAACAGGGTACCTTGAGTGCCCAGATTCGATAATTCTATTTATAAATACATCTTGGCTTTCGTTTACGTCAACTGTGACCATTTCAACCTTTGGGATCATTATTTCCTTCAAAGTTGTATCTCCAAGCCGTATAGCCTTCTCAGCTATTAATTGAGCTTCTTTATCAATAATATTTGTATTAAGCGCATGCTGTAAGACCTCTGACACCTCATTTAGAGATTTAGGTTTAAAAGATATTAGATTTTTTAGCTTTTTAAATGCTGTCGACGGAGGTTTTTCTTCTTCAGATTTCATATGTATATGGATTCCTTATATTAAAGTCTTTAAGGTATTTTATTTCAAGTTCTTCCATCGCTTCTGCTTCAGTATTTTCTTTGTGATCATATCCAAAAAGATGCAAAGTTCCATGTGCCAGCAAATGCAAGAATCTATCTCTGGTTGTTATATTCTGCTGATTTGATTCTCTTATTACAGCATCTGTATTGATAGCTATATCACCAAGCTCATCATCTGCACCGATACCTATGTTTGGAAAAGCCAGTACATTTGTGGGCATATCTTTGTTGCGGAATGTTTTATTAAGTTTTTGCATCTCCGCATCATCGACGATATTGAGATTTACATTTTTTTTTGAGTGCATATCCTTTAATAGTTTGTCTACTAATTTATCCATCTCGCTCTTGAAAGAATGTATATCTAAATCTGTATTGTTAAATATATTCAATGGCATGAATTTTAGGAGTTCTCATGGTCAGCATAAGCATCGATTATTTTTTTAACCAATGGGTGCCTTACAACATCTTTGGAATTAAATTCTGTAATAGATATACCATTAACATCCTTAAGAACTCCAATGGCATGCCTTAACCCAGATAGAACATTTTTTGGAAGGTCTACTTGTGACATATCTCCATTTACAACAACATATGAACCAAAGCCTGTTCTTGTAAGAAACATCTTCATCTGATCAATGGTGGTATTTTGACTTTCATCCATAATAATAAATGCATTATTGAGTGTTCTACCTCTCAAATAAGCTAATGGAGCTAACTCAATAATATCTCTCTCAAATAATCTATTAGCTTTATCAACTCCTAACATTTCAAATAAAGCATCGTAAAGTGGCCTCAAATATGGGTCTACTTTTTGATTTAAATCTCCAGGCAAGAACCCCAGCTTCTCACCTGCCTCGACCGCTGGCCTAATAAGAACTATCTTATCCACCTTCTCTGAGAGCAAAAATTCTATTGCCTTTGCAACTGCTAGATAGGTTTTACCTGTACCAGCTGGCCCTACACCGAAATTAATTTCATGCTTGTCTATACTTGCTAAATAATTTTCCTGGTTAGTGGTTCTTGGTGAAATTTGTTTTCTGGGGGTTTTAATAACGTACTCTTTCAATGACCTTAAATCTTCTTTTTTATTATTTAATGCGGCATGGATAATATCACTTGATAGCTCAATTCCCGAACAACAGTTGGCATAAAGATTTTGAATGGTATTGGATGCCTCTTCGATAACCTTTTCGTCACCTTCAATTTTAATTTCATTACCTTTATGGAAAATCCTGACAGAAAATTTATCTTCTATCAATTTTATATTGCCATTTAACTCTCCAACAAATGCGGCAATATACTTTGGATTCTCAGGCTCTAATTTAAGATGTAAGGATGAGATCTGCTGGTCTTGCATTAACTATTGAGTAAAAAGGGTGCCTTTGAGAGAGTTGGAAAGTGCTTCATCAATTTTTATATCTACTAATTTACCTAGAATATTTGGATTTTGGAAGTGGAAATTTACCACTCTGTTACATTCTGTTCTTGCTTGCATTTCCCGTGAATCTTTCTTTGATAAATCAGTTACGAGACACCTTTGAATTGTTCCTTCCAATTCTTTACTGTATGAGGCCTGAAATTCGTTTAATCTTGATTGAAGTTCATACAGCCTCTCTTTTTTTTCATCTAATGTTGAGCAATCTGCTAGCTTTGCAGCTGGTGTTCCTGGTCTGGCAGAAAAGATGAAACTAAAGGAGGCATCGAATTTTATTTCATTAACTAAGTTCACGGTCATTTCAAAATCTTCTTTAGTTTCTGTAGGAAAACCAACAATAAAATCTGAAGAAATTTTAATACTTGGTCTTATTTGTTTAAGCCTCTGAATAATAGAGAGGTAATCATCAAAAGAATAATTTCTTTTCATATCTAAAAGAACTTTATCTGACCCTGATTGAACTGGTAGGTGGAGGTGATCAACCAACTGAGGCACATAGTTATATATTTCTATTAAATCGTTGGTCATATCAAGAGGATGTGAGGTTGTATATCTTATGCGTTCAATGCCATTAATTTCTGCACTTATTTGAATTAAATCCGCTAAACCAAGGATTCTGCCATTCTCAGAATATTTGTAACTATTTACATTTTGACCAACAAAAACTATTTCTTTGACACCCTGCTCAGCTAATCTTGCAACTTCATCAAAGATTTGCCTTGGTTTTCGGCTAACTTCTTCGCCCCTGGTATAGGGCACAACGCAGAAAGTACAAAATTTTGAACAGCCCTCCATGATTGAAACAAAACTGGAAGGGCCTGTTGCCTCAGGCAGCAACAGTGAGTCAAACTTTTCCTCTATCGGGAAAGATACATCAACAGCTTTAATTTTATCTTCTTGATCTAATAGTTCAGGTACCTTGTGGAGTGTTTGAGGTCCAAAAATAAGATCAACATAGGGCGCTCTTTTGAAAATATTTTCTCCCTCCTGCGAGGCAACGCAACCCCCGACCCCAATTTTTAAATTTGGGTTCATTTCTTTAAGTTTATTAATTCTTCCTAGTTCTGAATAAACCTTTTCTTCAGCCTTTTCCCTTATAGAGCAAGTGTTTAGAAGAATAATTTCTGCATCATCCGGTGACTGCGTTAACTCTATATTCTTTTCCTTTTTTAGGATTTCTACAGTCTTTTGGGTGTCATATTCATTCATTTGACAACCATAGGTTTTAATATAAAGTTTAGTACCCATATAACTAATTATGGCTAATAAAAAGACAATCTATAAAATAATATTTCTTCAACTTGGAGAAATCTATGAAATTTTTGCCAAACAGATTTATCAAAGCGATATGTATGGTTTCATAGAGGTTGAAGAGTATATATTTAATAAAAATAAACAGCTAGTAGTAGATCCTTCAAACGAAAAGTTAAAGAATGAATTTAAGAGTGTTGAAAGGTCTTACTTGCCCATCAATGCCATTATCAGAATAGATGAGGTTGCTGAATCTGGAGAAGCTAAAATTAAACAAACTAAAAATCAAGTTACGCCTTTCCCTATAAATATACAGCCTCAATCTAAGCAAGATTAAGTTACCGAAATTTCACATAATAGTTGCTCTGTAGAGTTAATATAGTTATGTGAAAAGAAGAGAAGTTCTTAAGATTTCTGCATTAGGTCTTGCTGCTGCATCAGCAAGTTGTGCTGGGCTTAGAAACTCCATAAAAGCGCAATCAAATATTAAAGGTTTTTATCATGGAGTAGCCAGCGGTGATCCAACAAATAAAAGCATTATTCTTTGGACAAGAGCTACTCCTTTATCCCCAGGCCCAATAGTATGCAACTTAGAAATTTCACTTAATAAAAATTTCAGTAACATAATATTTAGTAAAAAAATAACTACGACTTTTGATACTGACTACTGTGTTAAGTATGATTACGAACCAAATTTTAGCTTTGGTAAAAACAAATATTTTTTTTACCGATTTCGTAGTGATCGATTAACTTCAGATGTTGGCAGAGCTAAGCTTCTGGATGATTCAGCAAAGGAAACTAGCTTTGCTGTCATGAGTTGTTCAAATTTTCCTGCAGGTTATTTTAATGTCTATGAAGCCTGTGCATATGAAGAAATAGATTTTTGGATTCATCTTGGTGACTATTTATACGAATATCCAATGGATGGATATGCAACTGAAAATGCACAGCTGTTAAACCGCATTCCTGAACCTCAACATGAAATACTCACTTTATCTGATTACAGAAAACGTCATGCTCAATATAAAAAAGATCCTCAATCAAAACTATTACACGCAACTCATCCCTTGATTGCAGTTTGGGATGATCACGAGATTACAAACGATACTTGGAAATACGGTGCAGAAAATCATGATGCATCAGAGGGGAACTTCCTTGAGCGGAAATCAAACGCCATAAAAGCATATTTAGAATGGATGCCAATAAGAGAGAATACAGATAAGAGAAATATTTATCGATCATTTAAAGTTGGCTCGCTTCTGAATCTAATCATGCTTGATACAAGACAGAACAATAGAGATAAACAAATTGATCCAAGAAACTATTTTTCCTCCAGTCAATTTGATATAGATAGTTTTTACAATGATCTTCTAAATAAGGAGAGAAAATTAATTGGAGAACTTCAATTAAATTGGTTGGCAGATACTTATGGCAACTCAGAAGTCGCTTGGAATATCCTAGGCCAGCAAGTCTTAATGACAAAATTAAAGTTTCCTGATATTTCATCTGCACTTTCTAACAGCAACCTTTCAGAGGAGGTTAAACAATATATGGCATTGTTAAAGCTTGGATTGCCAAGCAACTTAGATGCATGGGATGGATATCCTGCAGAACGAGATAGAATCTTTTCTCTGTTTAAAAATAATAATTCGAAGTTAATTAGTTTGGCAGGTGATACGCATAATGCATGGTTTTCGAAACTTTTTGACAATGCTGAAGAACATATTGGTTATGAATTTGGAACTCCCTCCGTTACTTCTCCTGGGCTAAGTGAATATCTAAATGGGGTCAACCCAAGAGAAATCGAGCAAGGTATTGTTAATGCAAATAAAGAGATAAAGTGGGTAAATACCTCTCACAGAGGGTATACAAAAATTTACTTGAATGAATCTATCCTTAAGGGAACTTTTAAATTTATAGAATCTGTAATGGAAAAATCTGCAGAAATTTCTTTTTCTAAAACTTTTACTATAGATCCTAAATCCTAAAAAATTCCTTTTTATAAAATCGCAACTCATTAATGGACTCTCTAATATCATCTTGAGCGCGATGACAGCTGTTCTTCTCGTATGCTTGAGCATTATTAGACCACCGGGTAATTACTTCCTTTACAGAGGAAACGTCAATGTGCCGATAATTAAAATACGCCTCAAGTTGCGGCATGTATTTAGAAAGAAATCTTCGATCATGAGAAACGGTATTCCCGCACATTGGAGATTTTTTTTGACCAACGTACTTAGAAATAAAATCTAAAGTCTCAATTTCTGCCATTTGTTCTGTGATGTTGCTAATCTTAACTGCATCAATTAAACCGGTTGAACCATGTTGTTTCTGATTCCACTCATCCATAGAGTCTAGAAGAGATTTATTTTGATTAATTACCAAGTTGGGACCTTCGGCAATAATGTTAAGTTCAGAATCAGTGACAATCGTTGCAATTTCAATAATCCTCTCATGCTCTGGATCAAGACCGGTCATCTCCAAATCGAGCCAAATAAGATTTTTATTAGATAATTGAGATGGCATTAACTGTTATGTCCTAAAATATGTGTATTTTGTGACTTAAATGGAAAAAGTTCAAATTGGCAAAGTAATAGAATTTTACACAAATTCTTGCTTGGTGCTGTCTGAAGAAAAAACATACAACTGTATGACCCCAAAAAACCATGAAGTAGCTGTCGGAGACAATCTTGAGATACTTGTACAATCATCTAATGCAATCATTAGTAAAATTCATGACAGATCAAGTGCTTTGTATAGATTTCGTGGGCAAAAGAAAAGGTTATTGGCAGCGAATCTAACTAATATTGGGATTATTCTTGCTTCAGTTCCTCAAGCACCAAGATTTTTTATTGATAAGTGGTTAACAATTGCTGATGGAGCAAAACTAGAGCCATTCTTGGTTTTTAATAAATCTGATCTAGAGTTATCGCAAGAATTTGAAGATACAAAAGATCTATACTCTAAATTAAATCTTCCTTACTTCGTCACTTCTTTCAAAGAAAATTTTGGCATTACAGAATTAAAAAACTTTCTCGAAAATAGAACTTGTATCTTTGTTGGTCAATCAGGTGTTGGCAAGTCTTCTCTAACCGGTGCGCTTACTGGAATAAATCTTAAAACTAAAGTCTTATCGAATGAACAGGGTCAACATACCACTTCAACATCTAGGCTATTCAAAGTGGAAAACCTTGATGGGTCTATTATTGACTCGCCAGGCGTAAGAGATATTGAACAAGGTCCAGTAAGTAAAAGTTCAATAAAAAATGTTTTTCATGAAATAACAGAGGCCTCAAAAAAATGTCAATTTAGAAACTGTGGACATAAAAAGGATAAAGGGTGCTTTGTTAAAAAAGGGATCGAAGAGGGCCTAATCAATCAGTCAAGGTATGATAGCTTCCTAGAATTAGTAAAAAATATAGATGAATAGAAAAACACACTTTGGCTTTGAGCAAGTTGATGAAAAAGATAAAGAAAAAAAGGTTGGGGGCGTTTTTTCATCAGTTGCCGACAATTACGATTTAATGAATGATGCGATGTCCTTTGGATTGCATAGATTATGGAAAGAAATTTTAATTGAGCTTAGTGAAGTCAAATCAGACAGCAAGGTATTGGACATAGCAAGTGGGACTGGCGATATTCCAAAAATTCTTTTGAATAAACACAATGCAATAAAAGTGCATATGACGGACATCAATGCATCAATGTTGTCGAATGGTTACAAGAGGGCGGTTAATGAAAACTTTCATTCAAATACATACTTTTCAGTTGCGAGCGGTGAGTCACTTCCATATAAGGATAATAGTTTTGATTTAATAACAGTTGGGTTTGGCTTGAGAAATTTTACCAATAAGGAAGATGGATTAAAGGAGATGAGAAGATGCCTAAAGAGTAATGGAGTTCTTTTGGTTTTAGAGTTTTCGAAACCACAAAATAGTTTGTTTTCAAAAGTTTATGATTGGTATTCTTTCAACATCATTCCTAGGATGGGAAAGTTTCTTGCAAATGATTCAGAGAGTTATAAATATTTGGCTGAATCAATAAGAATGCATCCTGACCAAGTAACATTGAAGCAAATGATACTCGATGGTGGGTTTGAGGATTGTAAATTCTTTAATTTATTAAATGGAATCGTTGCCATTCACAAAGCTTATAAATAATGAAAGTAAAGCTATCACATTTTTTAGATGAATTATTTGAATCTAACAACACTTTTAAAAACGCCTTAAAAAGATTCTATCCTATTAATGCCAACCTTGAGATCACTGGCATCTGTGAATTCAATCTTTTTCTATCAGAAGAACTAAGTCAGCTTTCTACCAATAAATCTAAT
Source organism: SAR86 cluster bacterium (assembly GCA_003331565.1). Lineage (GTDB taxonomy): Bacteria > Pseudomonadota > Gammaproteobacteria > Magnimaribacterales > D2472 > MED-G82. The sequence continues at coordinate 22,397 of QOPE01000011.1, forward strand.
GATAAAGATTTTGAAATCAGCTGCGGCCTGACTGATATGTCATTTTTATTGAGGCATGAATTTAAGCAGGAATGGATATCAGGTGACAGTGAAAAGGCCCTTGGTCTAATTAATTTGCTTAGAAATACCAATATAAATTTTGAATATCTGGTAGCAAAACATTTAGGAGATATACCGGCGCTTGGATTAATGATGCTACAAAGAAGAGCCACGCAGACCGAAATCAATAAAGCTATTAATGAAGACATAGTTTTAAATAATATTAGAGCATTTGCCTTGAGACTAGATCGAGCAGAAAGAATAGGACAATCTTAATAATGATTTTTGGTGCAATTAAAATAACTTTCTTGTCTTTTTATCATGGAATAATAAATATCCCTTTTGAAAATGGCACTAGTAAGTTGTTTGGGGTACTAAATTACTTAAACATTTTTTACTTCTTCAAGAAAAAAATACCATCCTCTGAACGATTAAATGCTTTTCTTGAATCTATGGGGCCATTATTTATCAAATTTGGGCAGCTCTTATCTACTAGAACAGACGTACTTCCTCAGACATATACTTTTGAACTACAGAAACTAACAGATTCTTGTAAGCCATTTGAAGGAGAAGAGGCGCTAGAAATATTTAAAAGATCAATTACAAATGAACAGTTTAAAAAAATAAAGAATTTTGATTTAAAGCCCTTGGCCTCGGCTTCACTTGCGCAAGTACATACCGCTAATCTAATCGAAAATAATCAAGAAATAGTAATTAAGATTCTTAGGCCAAATATATCCAAAAAGGTTAATTCAAATATAAAGCTTCTTAAGTTATTTGCATTCTTTGTTAAGGTTTTATTCAAAGACAGTTACCGCTTAAAGATTAATCAAGTTGTAAATGACTACGAAAGAACAATCTTAAAAGAAATCGATTTGAGATTGGAGGCAAATAACACCATACAAACAAGAGAAAATTTCTTAGATTCAAATCTGCTTTATATTCCATCAGTTTATAAAGAATTCACTAACAAAAATATTCTTGTCATGGAGCGAATCTACGGAACTCCATGCACAGATATTGATAAAATTAAAACTGCAGGGGTTGATTTAAAGGTCCTTGCAGAAAACGGTGTCAAAATTTTTCTTGATCAAGTTTTTCGAGATAATTTCTTTCATGCCGACATGCACCCAGGCAATATTTTTGTTGATTTAAAAAATCCAGAAATGAATAGGTATATTGCTGTTGACTGCGCGATTGTTGGCAGCCTAAGTGATGCAGACCTTTATAATCTAGCACGCATGCTAAGTTGCACAATTAAACAAGATTACAAAAAACTTGCTAATTTATTTATCTCTAATCAATGGGTAGAACCAGACTCAGATGTTTATGACCTAGAAATGACACTTAAATCTTGTTGTGAGCCAATTTTTGAAAAACCACTTGCAGAAATTGAGTTCGGAAAGCTGTTACTGTTTTTATTTGAAAGTACCCGCAGTTTTGGTTTATCAATCCAGCCGTCATTGGTGCTCCTTCAAAAAACATTAATTCATATCGAAGGCATGGGAAGAAGCATTTATCCAAAACTAGATTTTTGGTCGATAGCGGAGCCCTATTTAGATGACTGGATTCAAAATAAGTATCATCCCAAGCAATTGCTCAAATACATTGAGGAAAATAAATACGAAATATTGGAAAAGGGTGCTAACTTACCTAATGATATTTTAAATATCTTAGATGCTTTGAAATCCATTGCAGATAATCCACAGCATCAGAATAAAAAAGTCGAAGCATTAAAACACGAGATTTCAAAGCAACAATTCATTAATAGACTATCGTTGGCAGGCTTCTTGCTCTTAGCAGTTTTATTTCTTATTAATTCTTAGCTCCTCTCTTTTAAAGTATACTATTGCAGAGGTCAAAATATGGGATTCGGCGGCATTAGCATT
>QOPE01000012.1 GCA_003331565.1 SAR86 cluster bacterium
AAGATCCCATCTTCCTGTATATCTGATCCGCACATCCAATTCATGTCTGCTAACTCACTGAATGAGGATGATGTTGTTGTTGCAATTTCTCACTCTGGAACTACCAGCGCATTAGTAGATACTGTCAAAACTGTTAGAAGTTTCAATGCCCGTGTGATTGGATTGATGCCCTCAGGAACACCGCTCTCAAAAGAGTGCGATATTTCCCTAGAAGTAGACGTTGGAGATTCGGCTAGACTAAATAGTCCTATAACATCAAGGCTGGCTTATATGGCAATAATTGATGTTTTGGCCGTGGGAGTTGCGCAACTAAAACCAGAAGCACAAGACCATCTATATAACATTATAGTGAGTCAGTCTTCGTTAAAAATAAAATAGTTACTTAATCAGCCTTTCTCTAAAAATTAATTTCAAATACCAGCTAACACTTTTGTTTGTTGATCGAATGGTATATTTAGATTTTGGGTTTGGTGAAATTGACCCCTCATAACAATTGTGTAAAACAAGGATTTCTCCGATTTGTAATTTTATATTTAGGTCCAATTCAGAAAAAGTAACTTCTGAACTATCTTTTTCAGAGAGTGCCCCCATTAAAGACAATAATCTTTGGCCTCCAGAATCTTTTTTCATAAGCTTAGATTGAGTTTCTGGATTTAATGAATCAATTGTTTCGGTTGGTATAGTTTGTTCATTAAAAGTTGTAACTAAATATTTCTCTGCGTTTCTTATGGGCGTTTGAACAAGTATAGAAAGTCGCTTACTTGTTTCATGAAGTAAATTACTTGCATCATGGTTGACTCTATAATTATTAATATCTTCTGGACCAATCTTTTTTGCAATATTTATAAATTCTTCACACTCATCATTGGATAAAAAATCATGAACAACGTAAATGATCGGATCAGCTGAGTACATTGTTACATTGTCAGCAAGTTTTTTTGGAAAATTATTAGAGCTCATATGCGATAATTGTATCTTATCTATGGCAATATTTATTTCAGTACCGTCATACAAAGATCCGTTATTAACAGAGACCTTATGCAGTGCTTATCAAAATGCAAAATTTAAAAAAAATTTGAGATTTTGTGTTCTTGATCAGTCTGAACATGGCATCGAGATTGATAAGCTAGTTTTTAAAGATCAAATAATTTATGAAAATGTTCCTCCAGTAATCTCAAAAGGAGTATGTTGGGCTCGAAGCAGAATTCAAGAATATTTTGAGGATGAGGAGTATTATTTACAAATCGATTCACATACAATTTTTCAGGAAAATTGGGATGAAATCCTTATTACTTATCATGATTGGCTAAAAGCTCAGAATAATAATTTTGTTATTTCTTCATACCCAAGAGCATTTACCTGCAACAAAACATTGACTGAGTTTGAGTTAGATACAAAATTTCAAGGAACTCATGGTATGTCATTTAAAAAAGGAGATGTATTCAAATACGATATCGTCTCGATTCAAACTGCAATACCAACCTCTTCATCTGAACCGCTAAAAGGCCATCTTGTTGCAGCAGGATTTTTATTTTCTAGTGGTAATTTTGTAAAAGAGATTCCTTACGATCCTGAATATTATTTTCACGGAGAGGAGCTTGCTATCGCTGTAAAACTTTTTACCAGGGGCTGGGATGTTTTTCATATTCCAAAAACACCATTATTTCATTTATATACAGATGTGGAAAATCTTCCAAGAGATCTGCATTGGAACCCTAAAGATGAAGAAAATAGAATAAAAAAATGGACTGAACTGGATGCCATCAGCAAGAAAAAGATTGAATCCCTTTTCAATGGAGAGGTTGATGGCAAATTTGGGCTTGGAAGTAAAAGAACTATCAAGGATTTTGGAATTGCACTAGGTTTGAACTTTGAAAAAAAAGAAATTGTATCTCCCGACCTTGCATTTACGGAATCTAGATTTTTAAAAGTAACCAATGAGTCTGTGCCGTTCGCTAGCGTGCTTGCAGACAATAAATAGGAAATAAAAATGAGTGAAGAAAATATAAAAAATTATCTAAAAGAGTACTGCGAATTCGTAACAAATGTCACTAGCAAACCAAGCCTTGATCAAAAAGCTCTCTTCGAAAGAATGGAGGAAATTGAATCAGAATCTAATATTAAACCAGCTAGGTTACTTACTGCCGCACTTGGTTTGGGCAGTGAGGGCGGCGAATTTGTTGAAATTGTTAAGAAAATTTTCTTACAAGGCAAGCCTTTCACAGAAGATAATGTATTTCATATGAAAAGAGAACTGGGTGACATTATTTGGTACTGGGCAACTGCTTGCATGGCTTTGGATTTGGATCCTTATGAAGTTATCAACGAGAACAAATCAAAACTTGAAGCAAGATATGGTAAAGGCTTTAAGGTTGAAAAAAGTGAACATAGAAAAGATGGAGATCTGTAATTTAAAAAATTATATTTTTGATTTTTGATTAAGATCTTGAACTGCTTCTTCAAACTCCATCGTTAAATTATCGACAAGTTTTTCAACTGAGGGTGAATCTTTTATTGAGCCTGTTCCCTGACCTGAGCCCCAAATATCCTTCCAAGCTTTTGATTCAGTGTTCCCGCCTGATCCAAAGTTCATAGTAGATTTATCTGCATCTGGTAAATTTTGAGGATCGAGGCCAGCCTTTTCAATTGAACCTTTCAAATAATTCCCATGAACACCGGTAAACAGTGATGAATAAACAATATCATCTGCGGCACTTTCAATAAGCATTTGCTTGTACCCTTGGTCGGCATTGGCTTCTTCTGTAGCAATAAATCTTGTTCCGATGTAAGCAAAGTCTGATCCTAAAGCTATGCTTGATGCGACTGCACTTCCTGAACTAATTGCACCTGAAAGAATAATGGCTCCATCAAACCATTCTTTTACTTCTCTAACTAAGGCAAATGGAGAGAGTGTACCGGCGTGACCTCCTGCTCCAGAGCAAACCAAAATAAGTCCATCAACTCCTTGCTCAGCAGCTTTTCTTGCATGTCTTACATTAATTACATCATGGAAAACCATTCCTCCATAAGAGTGAGCAGCTTGAACTATTTCTTCAGGAGGTCTCAGAGAGGTAATAATAATTGGGACTTCGTGTTTAACACAAATTTCCATATCACCGAAAAGTCTGTCGTTTGAACCATGACAGATCTGATTGACAGCGAATGGGGCTATCCTTTTTTCTGGATCAGCTTCTTTTGCCTTAGCTAGCTCATCTTTTATTCTCGTAATCCATTCATCAAGAACATGCTGAGGCCTTGCATTTAATGCAGGGAATGAACCAACAATGCCAGATTTGCATTGAGCTATTACCAGCTCCGGTCCTGATACTAAAAATAAAGGCGCACCGATAACTGGAATTTTTAATTGCGATTTTAACTGCTCTATTTGGTTCATAATAGTGATAAATTTTAGGTATCTTAGGCGATAGAAAAATTAACATCAAACAGTTTATTTTTGTGATTTAATAACTATCTATTAAAGTCTTTCAATTAATATGAGCTTAGCGGAAATTACCAACTTATTTGTTTCGCTTGCATGGGGTCCGTGGTTGGTTTTCTTACTGGTGGGTTCTGGAATCTTTTTCTCTTTTTTTTCTCGATTTATTCCGTTTAGAAATCTTAAAAAAGGTTTTAAATACATGTTTCAAAAGGATGATTCGTCTGAGGGCAGTATTTCAAAATATCAAGCCCTAAGCTCAGCTCTTTCGGGGACGATAGGTCTTGGAAACATAGCAGGAGTCGCTCTAGCAATTCAGCTTGCTGGACCTGGAGCTGTTTTTTGGATGTGGATCACAGCATGTCTTGGCATTGCGACAAAATTTTTTACCTGTTCACTTTCGGTTATGTACCGTGAAAAAGATTCTGATGGAACTATATTAGGTGGTCCGATGTATGTTATTAAAAATGGTTTATCTAGCAAATGGGCGTTCCTTGCTTATCTGTTTGCTTTTTTTGGAATGATAGGAGGATTACCAGCGGTCCAAAGCAATCAGATGGTACAAATAATTACTGAGTTTGCTATGCCAATTTTATCTTTTGATAATCAGCTAGTATTTAATATAGTTTGTGGACTTATCATTGCTGTGCTCGCAGGCACCGTAATAATTGGCGGTCTAACCAGAATTGCTAAAGCATCATCTTGGCTTGTTCCCATTATGGGTGGGCTGTATGTCTTAACAGCAACTTTTATTTTAATTACTAATTCTGGGGATGTGCCAAATGTTATCAAAATAATTTTTTCAGATGCTTTTACAGGAACCTCGGTTGCTGGCGGTACCTTAATGGGAGTCATTATGTATGGCATCCAAAGAGGAGCATTTAGCAATGAAGCCGGTATTGGAACCGAGGCACTGATTCATGGTACTGCCAAAACAAATAGTCCAATAAAACAAGGGTTTGTTGCCATGATTGGTCCAATCTTCGATACGTTGCTAATCTGCACCGCCACTGCGGTTGTAATAATTCTCTCCGGTTTGTGGATGGGCGATCAATATTCAGGAGTTAGTCTAACCGCAATGGCATTCCAAACCTTTTTAGGGAGCATTGGTATTGCTGTTGTATTTTTGTGTGTGGTGTTTTTTGGAATCAGCACTATCTTCACCTACTCTTATTATGGTTCAGTATGTGCGAGGTTTTTATTTGGTCCTAAGGGTCAAAGAATTTATCTCTATGTTTTCATTGCGACTATCATTTTCTTTGCCTCAATCTCCCTAGATTCTGCCATTAATATTATTGATGGATCTTTTGCAATGATGGCAATACCAACCCTTATTTCTTCGATTATTCTTGCGCCGAAAGTTATTGATGAAGCAAACAAATTTTTAGCTAGATAATATTTTTCTTGAAATAAGTTACTGAGTGGCCATCTTCAAATTCTTTTTCTCCGCACACTTCAAATTCATTTTTTTTATGAAACCTAATTGATGGCTCATTTAAGGGTTTTGAATTTACTTCGCAACAAATGATAGATCTGTTACCTCTGATTCTTACAAGCTCATTATAAAATTTAGTTCCCAATCCCTTTTGCCTAAAAGGAAGGTCAATGGCTATTCGGTCAATGTAAATAAATTGACTCATTTGGTTGCTAAAAAATAGATAATTTTCTGATTGATATTTCGAACCTTCAAACATACAGACCATGAAACCAATTAATGAAGATTGGTTAAATGCGCACAGCAAAATGTTGGATTGGCTCAAAAGTTTTTTTAGATGTTCTTCATTGGTTAAAGAGCCGACCTCAGGAGTATTTTTTTGATTCAGGGTGTATATTGAATCTAAATATTCGGATGATTCACCCTTTGAAATACTAAGGATTTTAGTTTGCATTCATGTAAAAGCTTATAAAACTTTTTGCTTGAATTTATTCATGGCGTCTAAAACAACTTTAGCTGTCTCATCCTTTGCGTAACGCTTAGTATTTTCATAAAAGGGATGGCCCAAAGTTGCTAGATCCTCTGCTTTTTCGAAAGCTGCTTTCATGAGAGATTCTTCGGTAACAACCTCATCAAGGTACCCAGCCTCCACTGCATCAACAGTTGAAAAAGGTAAGCCATGCAATACAGCATTATAAAAATGCTTTTTTGAAACTCTATCCTTAAGAATTTCCATCATTTGAGTTGGTATGTCCATATTGTTGCGTACCTCATTTGCCTGACAAATATATTCTCCGTTGACTCCAATTCTGTAGTCTGCACAACATAGAATAAATACTCCTAAGGCTATGCAGTGACCTGATGCTGCAACAATGACGGGTCTTGGAAATGTATAAATATCGTAGAGAAGTTGATTTCCTAGTGTCACCATTCTGGCTATCTTTTCTCTGTCTCCGGATGCAAATGTTTTTAGGTCAAATCCTGCAGAAAAAATTCCTTTTCTGCCAGTAATAACCAAGCATCCTTTGTCTCTATGTACTTGGCTAAGACATTCATAGAGGCTTTCGAGCATGTTTTGTGAAAAGACATTGGCCTTGCCATCATCAAGCGTGATGATTGAAATATCATTTTGGAATTCTATTTTTGCTGTCATTTTTTCTCAGTTATAAATTATTTTCTGCCTCGAGAATTATCTCATCGGGCAAACTAAATGCATCTCTCTTAATTTCCCACTTATTTATAATGTTTTCAACTTTTAGGGTGCCATACAAGTGAGGAAATTCGCTAGTCCTCTCTCCTGCCGGAACTGCTTTCTCGAAAATAATTTCATCATTAAAATCCTGCGTATTGATTTGTAAGAGAATCAAAGAGTCAAAATTATCAAAATAAAAGGCTAGTGTACCCGCTAATTGTTTTGCAGTTGATAAGTGAATGAAACCATCCTTGCGGTCGAGAGCAGTCTCAATTTCGCCTAATGCTTCTGCATCTGCCCATTCGCTGATAGTTAGTATTTTATATACTTGTTTATTCATATTTTTGTCTCTATCAAAGGAGCATGCCATTAATAATATGCTACTCAAAGCAAGCAAAAGCATTTTTGACTTAAAGTTCAGGATTCTCATAAAACTCAACAATAATTAGTATAATTTCGATCATGGATTATGTGCCATATGCAGTTCCGTTTTTTTTGTTAGCCATTTTGGTAGAACTTACCTATGGTTTTTTAAAACAGAATAATACCTACAGGCTCAATGATGCGATCTCAAGCTTATTTATGGGATCCCTTCGTACAGCTAATAAACTTATCTTTATTGGCGTGGGCGGATATGTATTTTACTTAATTGAAACAAACCTTTCGCTTTGGCGGATGGATGGAAGTTCGGTCTTTACGTGGATTTTTGCTTTTGTAGTCTATGATTTTTTTTATTACTGGTTTCACCGTATTAGTCATGAGCGCCAAATTTTTTGGGCTTCACATGTTGCTCATCATCAAAGCGAAGATTACAATCTGAGCACTGCTCTAAGACAAACGGGGACAGGCGCCTTGCTGACCTGGGTCTTTTACATGCCTGTTTTTTTGATAGGTGTACCTTCATATGTATTTGTTAGTGTTGCATCATTAAACCTTATTTATCAATTTTGGGTTCATAGTGAACACATTCCAAAACTTGGGTTCTATGAATGGGTTTTTGTGACACCATCAAATCATCGTGTTCATCATGCTCAAAATGACGAATATATAGATAAAAACTATGGCGGTGTTTTTATCATATGGGACAGAATGTTCGGGACCTTTAAAGAAGAGGACACCAAAATTCCTTGCATCTATGGAATAAGGGGCCCTATTAGAACCTTTAATCCGATTTGGGCAAATTTACATATTTATGTTCAGATGCTGAAAGATATTTGGAACTCTAAATCATTAAAAGATAAACTGTATGTCCCCTTTGCGCGAACGGGCTGGCGCCCAAGCTCGTTAGAGAATGACACTTTCAAAGACGATTTTGATCCAAATTTATTTAAAAAATATGATCCACAATCATCACAAAAAATTAAGTTCTATGCTTTTGTTCAGTTTATAGTCCTAAGTTTTGTAGGGCTCATAGTTCTTGAGTCAGGCATATTTGAATATTCCGAATTATGCATAATCATCGGAATGATGGCATTCACAATGTTTTGCACTGCCGCTTGGTTAGACGGGAAGAATGCATACAAGTCTGAATCACTACGATTGATAGTGCTACTAGTGCTTGGAGTATATGCGTTAAGCAATCCTCTTAACTACCAGCTGGCCCTAGGTTTATTTATTTATGTAGCCTTGAACCTTTTTGCATTGCCGATCCTAAAGCCATCGATTAATTAAGATCATGGGGTCATCTGTTTTAAGCAGAATTTTCTTAATATTACTTTTCATAATTAGCGTCTTGATTGTTAATTTTATTTTTTCTCCAATTGAGAGACTAAATTACATAATGAAATTGGGGCCCGAAGTAAAAACGCTTTATATCGATGGCATGTCATTTAGGGATCTTAATAAAAATAATCGACTTGATCGATACGAAGACCATAGGCTTGATACTCCTCATCGAGTAGAGGACTTATTATCGCAAATGACCCTTGAAGAAAAAGTAGGAATGCTTTTCCATCCTCCGGTAACAATAAACCCTGACTGGATGTTTAGGCTATATTCATTATTTGTAGATGGAGGTAAACTGACCGAAAGTGAAATTGTCAATCAGCACATCAATCACTTTAATTTATACGGCAATCCAAAACCAGAAAAACTTGCAGCAAGATTAAACAAGATTCAAAAAATAGCCTCAAGATCAAGACTGGGTATTCCCGTCACCATAAGTTCAGATCCCATTCATGAAGTGCCTAACGGAGGGGGCGTAGCATCTTTTTCTTTGGATGGGTTTTCTAAATGGCCCTCTCAGCTAGGCCTTGCTGCCTCTCAAGATCCTGACCTTGTAAAACAATTTGCAGAAATAGCTAGAGAAGAATATCTTGCTGTTGGGATAAGAACAGCTTTGCACCCAATGGCTGATCTAGCAACTGAACCTAGGTGGGCAAGAAATTTTGGTACATTTGGTTCTGATAATGTTTTAAGTTCAAAACTAACCATGGCATACATGGATGGATTTCAGGGTGAAATTATTGACTCTAAGAGTGTCATGACCATGGTGAAACACTTTCCTGGTGGTGGGCCTCAAGAAAATGGGTTGGATCCTCATCTCTTTTCTGGAAGGAATCAAGTTTATCCTGGAAACATGTTTGATTATCATGTTAAACCTTTTGCTGATGCCATTAATAATAACCTTGCCGTTATCATGCCGTACTATGGAATTACTGTTGATCAAACTGCTGAAAATGTTGCTATTGGTTTTAATAAAGATCTTTTATCAACATTGCTAAGAGATGAACTAGGTTTTGATGGTGTTATTTGTTCTGATTGGGGAATCATTAATGGTCGACATTGGGGTGTTGACAGTTTGTCGATAGAAGAACGCTATGTTAAGGCCATAGATGCAGGGATTGATCAGTTTGGGGGAGAAAAGGATACCAAAATAGTAATAGAACTATTGGAAAAAAACCTAATTTCAGTTTCCAGAATAGATGATTCAGTAAGAAGAATTCTTAAAAATAAGTTTAGCCTAGGTTTGTTCGATAACCCTTACGTGGAAGTAGATCTGGTAAAGGATCGTGTGAACACTGATCGGAATATCAAACTGGGCCGAGAGGCTCAAAAAAAGTCTATGGTTCTTCTGAAAAATGATTCGATCTTACCCTTAAATAAAAATCTCAATATCTTTCTTGATGGATTCAAAACTAAAGATCTCTCATATGGCAATGTTGTTAATGACATTGAAAGTGCAGATGTAATAGTTTCATACCTTCATACTGTTTTTAATGGAAATCAACCTTCTGGAATAGATAGATTGGTCGACAATGTATTGAGTACTATTTTCCCAAATCAAGATCTTAATTTTAATCCGGAGATCATTAATAAATTAGACTCCTTTGCTGAAGAAAAGCCGACTATTGTGATTGTCGACTTAAATCGTCCTGCGATTCTAAATAGAATAAATGAAATGAGCTCAGGCTTATTAGCTACATTTGGGGTCGACGAGGAGGTAATTTTTGAGATTCTTTTTGGGTATCATGCACCAAATGGAAAACTGCCCTTTGAAATACCTTCATCAATGGATGAGGTTGGAAATCAATTTGAAGATGTTCCTGATGATACTAAAAACCCCACATTTGAAGCTGGATTTGGTTTAACTTACAAATAGTTTTTTGAGATAAATTATTGTAATGCGCTCCAGCTAAAGAACTCTGTCTTTTTAAAGTCATCCCCTTTCAGCTGAATCAAAACGTTCATAAAATTCCCATCAAATATTATTGAGTTCATTAAACTGACTAAATCTTCCTTAGAGGATTGAGAAATATATCTTTTCATTCTGTCGCTGGTATCAAAATTATAATTACCCTGCTCCCAATCATAAACAAAGTTACCCGACTCAATGTATACATTTTCGGGCTTTTGATTCATTTCATCTAACAAAGCTTTAATGGTTCCATCAACTGTTTTCTTATCAATTTTTTCTAGAGCAAGAGCAAATCCATATTGAAAATCAATAATTTTTTCTTTTAAGCTTTGCAGATTAGTATTATCACTAATAATGATCATAGAAATCGCAGGGTACTCTCTTACCTCGCTTTCATTACTGAATACTACATATCCTACCTGCTGATCTGTCCTCAATGCATTAAAAAAAGTTGGTCCAAGAAGTTTATTTACTATTGTAAATTCACTAAGCACCTTCAATGACTTTTCTGGATAAATGTACATATCCACAATACCAACACCATCTCTTGGAATGTTCACCTTTTTCATTCTTGATGTTCCAACTTTTACATTAAAGATATCCTCTTTAATAATTGGCTCTTTTTGGGACGTCTCACCAAAAATATTTCTAGCATTTTGCGCAAATGAAGTCATGGATTCAGGTGCAAATAGCCCATGGCCATATATATCAATGTAGAGAGAACTCTTAAAAACTTTTTGAAAAGAAAGAACGTTCGCAAAACTTGCATTATTTATGGCATTCATTATTTGTTTTTTTGAATAAATGTTGCCGGACTGTTTTAGAGTATTGTCGGTATACCAGTCTAATTGATCTGAAATATCTTGCTCATCAAAGCCGTCATAGAAATCTTTAAGCAACTTTACTGCATTATTAAACATAAATTCTTTTGGTTGAAAGTCATCAAACTTTTCTAAGATTTTAGTTGCATAATCAATCTGTTTGCTACTCCTGCCATAGAGACGGAAAACCAAGTTGCCCTTATCACTTGGAGAAGGATCTATTGCGATGCCTCTCTTAAATGCTCTTTGATAAAGGCTTCTGTTGTTGTTCAAAAACATTATTGTTAGTAATCCAGATGAAATAAGGTTATCAACGGTGGACATAGGTAGATCTGAAATCAGCCCCACCTGCAAAGTTGATTCACGACCCTTAAAATACTGAGTGTGAGAAAGGTAGGCTTGAACTCCATCATCAGAATAAACCTTCTTAGGGGACTTATAATCTGCAAGCGCAAGGCCGAGGGATTGCTCATCATCATCTTCAATGACTTCAGGATTTGGGATAACCAGAGCTAAGGACGTGTTGCTCCATTCTTGAAAGCTCTCTTTAGAGATATCTTCTACTCTATATCCTCCATCGGCAAATTGTAGATTCTGATCTGTTACCTCATCTGGGCTCACATGATAGATCCTAATATTTTCAGAGTTCATCTGATTCAGTACTGATCTGACTAACTCTGGGCTGAAATTCTCGGTAACATATTCACTATCAATAATGTGCTTAGGCTCAATATCATAAACTCTTAAACTTAGGCTTATAGCGAGAGACAGCGGAGTTTGCGGAGTATAGTTTTCAAAAGCAATCTGATTAATTGATTTTAATTCATTGAAATGATCTTCTACGATTCCTTCATTATTAATTAAATTAATGTAAGAAAAGATTGATGAAATAATATCATCCTTATTATTTTGACCTTTATCGGTAAGTGTAAATTCTAAGAAAATTGAGCCATCATGTGCCCAAGCGTCAGGACTAAAGACTGCAACGCCTGATTGAATATACCCATTTTCTGTTAGAGATCCCATAAGGGTTCCCTCTTCTTGGGAATTAAAAATTTTTTCTAGATATTCGTTCGGTTTTTGACGCCAATTTGATGAATTATTTTGCATCGGGAACTCGAGAACAAGACCAGGAGACTTAACTTTGCTTTTGATATAAATGTTCTTTTTAAGATTTTCTGGTAGATAAGCTTTTGCATCAATAAGGTCACGGGATGCATTTGTATTTTTTATACTCCCAAAATATTTTTTAGCCATTCGCTTCAATTTTCTTGGTGACTCATTGCCTACCAAAATAAGCTTCATTATGTTCGCTGAGTAGTAACGCTTATGAAATTCTCTTAGTGACCGAAGCAAGATTTCTTTTTCAGACGAAAGTGTCTCTTTATTTCCAACACCAAGAAGAGTCTTAGGATGATTTAGGTTTCCTGTCATAGCTGCTGTTCTTTGTCTGATAAATGCCTCTGACTGCCTGCGAAGAAGCCATTCTGAATTAACTGCATTAATCTCTTTTTCAACCATTGTTCCATCGAACAGAGGAGACTTTATTGCAGCTGAAAGCCTATCAAGTGCATCTTCAAATTTATCACTGTTGATTGAAAACAAGTATGTTGTTTGTTGATCTGCAGTAAAGGCATTTGTCTCTCCGCCATTCTCACTTATAAATTGCATGTATTCGTTTGGATCTTTATATTTATCTGAGCCCATAAAGATCATGTGTTCTAAGAAATGGGCTATACCTTGTGCGCTAGATGGGTCTTGGTATGCGCCCACACCTACACTCAAAGTTGCTGCCGAAGTAGCCAGATTTTCATCGCTTATAGTTATTACCTCAAGACCATTATCAAGGGTAAAAACTTCATAAGATCTGGGATCAGATGTACTCTTATTAATTGTGGAAGCAAATACTGAAACTGAAAGAAAAGTTATTAAAATTAGATTTTTTTTAAATAAGTGCATAACAATAAATTTTAAATGTAAAGTATACTTTACATAACTTTTGCCCTTAAGTCAGAGATTTTTAAGCTTTTTCGTAAGTTTTTAATTATTGATTAAGTTCTACTTTGAAAAATAGTAGCACTCCAGATATTGATGAAATAAGTGCAAGTATTGAAAATATTTTTAACAATAAATTATCAATATTATCTCTTTCAACCCAATCCATAATATGAAACCCCCACATTAAATCCCAGATTCTCCATTGATTTGATCGAATAGCGACAATATCACCAGAAAATACACTCACGTAAACGTTTATTAATTTACCTAAATTGTTTTCGGTATCAACTTTATAAATGGGTAGGTCTCTCCCTCTATACTCTGAACCTTTTCTAGTCTTTGTAATCACCTGAACTGCCAACGGTTTAAGGGTTGTTTTTATTGACACTATTTCCATCGCTTGATTTGGAGTAAGCTTCTCAAGCGGTATTCCATTGCTATCGTAAAAATTTTTTCCTGAAGGTGTAGTGGCAATGATTATTGTTCTATCTAAGAGTCGTTGCAAGTTGAGGCTTGTTGCATCGGGTATTTTGAAATTTAGGTTGTCACTAATAACATAATCGCTGGGTTGGACTCTATATTGCTCACCTCTGACTAATTCGATTTTATTAAATGCAAAATAAATTCCTGAAACAGTCCAAAGAAGAAGCTGGACCGAAATAAAAAAACTCAAGTATTTGTGAGTTTTTCTAATAATTAATTTCATCTCTTTAGAACTTTAACAATTTCATCCACTTTTTCGTCAAAAATATCTCCCGAAAGTGATTCCTTGATACATTCTTGCAGATGTCTTTTCAAAATTTTGCCTTCAACAGATACCAATGAATTCTTTATAGCCTTAATTTGATTAAGAATTTCAATGCAGTACTCTCCGTTAGTGATCATTTTTTCAACTCCACGAACTTGGCCCTCTATTCTGCGTATGCTTTTTAGGTGATCTTTGTGACAAGGATGACTCATGATTATAAAAACCTCGGTATTAAGTATGTAAAGATGGTTGCAAAAATAAATATCGATGCAGAAATGTAATAAATATATCTTGATCGTTGTCGGGTTCTTAGACACTCTCTACCCAATTCAGGGTCTGCTGGACATGGCATGTAGTAGGTCTTGTAATTTACATAACCAGCAATGGCAAGCATCACAAAAGCAGCAATTGTGATTTGAATTTTATATTGAGACAAGACTATTAAAAAAGGAAAGATTGTTATCAAGCTTGCGAAAGTTGCTCCAGCTCCAAGAGCAACGAATAAGGCAGGCATAGCACAACAAACCAATGTTGATGAGGAGGCAAATAAAGAAAAGAAATTTGCAGTCTTATCTTTTATCATTCATTAAATATCTAGTATTTGTAAGTCAGTCGCATTTTGACCGTTAGAAACAATTTTTAGCTTTATTTCTTCAAAGTCAATAACCTTTCTGTTGTTATATGCTACCAGAACCTTACCCCTTGAGAGATCAACATCAACCCTTTTCACGCTCTTATCCTTTTTAAATGTTTTTTCAATACCGCGTGCACAAAAATCACAAACCATACCGTTAACACTTACAACAGCAATTTGTGAATCCGCTAAACCTTCAATAAATTTATCAAATCTTTCTGGGTCAACTTCAAGTTCTTTTCCATCAACCAGAGTTTCATGCAAATGTCCTTCATGAGAAGAATGATCATGAGAATGCATACCAGAATGAGAGTGATCATGTGCCTCACCTGGCTCAGTATTAATTCCACTGGTCCATGCAATACTTGGAAGAAACAAACCTAATAAAAAAAATATTTTCATAAAAATCTCCTTAAAACCTATACATCATATGGACATCCCAATTAATTTTGCTGTCATAACCAAACTCAATTAAGAAGTCGCCTTTAAAAAACTTTAGAACAGGGTATGTCTGCCACTCATTAGTGATAGAGTTTTTTTTGCTTTTGAGCATTAGCCAAGTATGCAAATCTCCATACTCTCCAACATATGGAGCTATCCCGGCTTGCAAAAAATAGTCTTGATAGTCTTGGATGGTATTTTCAACTTCTTTAAAACCGAAGCCAGTAAATACTCTTCTCGTTTCCCAGTCTCCATGGATTCCGTAAAAAACATTATCTGTGCCTTTTGAAGATATTCCTGATTGAAAATATAGATTTCTTTGAGAGTGGCGTGTATTTTTTCTATTCATCAAATAAGTAAATCTTAAGTATGAATATTCTTGATTAAAGATAAGATCTCTTACTGTCTCAATCCCTACGGAGTACTTATATGTAGGAGAATAGTGATAGTAAACAGAGTCCTTCATGTTGTCTGTGATTAACATTGCTGTTGAGCCACCGGAGTAAGAAATTGGTCTTGCCTCAACGTTAATCAATAATAAAAGTAGTACCATTTTAACTAATATACCCATGGGGGGTATATTAATTTAATATGTTTTTTTTGGGAAGTTATTTAGTTAAATGCTGAATTATTAATGTTGGCACATTGTGTGTATTTGACTCAACAGTAGATACAAGGGTATTTTCCTTTAACCCTTTTCTTATTGGAGAGACATCAACTCCTTCTGATTGGAGTCTTTTGTGATAGGCCTCAATATCCTTTACCTCCCAAGCAAGACCCCATAAGTGATCTTGTAATAAATCGTTATCTTCGATCACTTCAAGTGTTGTTTTATTAAGCCGAAAAAACAACATCCTTTTTTTCCAGTGATCATTAAAAATATCCAAAGCAAGCCTCAGGCCAAAAACATGTTTATAAATTTTTATAAAGTCATCTATATCAGGAGAATTAATGACAGCATGATCAAGTTTATTCACGCAATCAGGGCTAATAGTTTCTATTTTAGGTAGGCTTCCTTCAGTGTGCTGGATAAAAAAAGAAAAAAGTCCTCTAGTTAATTCTGGCGGTAGAAATATATTTTTCCACTTTCTGATTGCTTGATCTTGTAAGTTTATTCCTGTCCCACTGGTTATGTCATCAACTACAAAACCATTAGCCTTTAGACGAGCTTGCAGCTTAGACAAATTATTTGATCCAAAAACAATACCGCTAAGGCCTTCTCCTTCCTCTTTAAGAATGTGATTTACTAGATCAGAACCTATACCTTTACCGTTTGCGCTTAGTAACTCTAAGTAAGTATTATCAAAGTTAAAAATGCTGTTTGCGGTACCGTATTCTTCATGAACCCCCCTCCAAACAGGCTTTGTTCCCAAAATTTTTTGATAATTGCTTTCTGCTAAATCTAAATCCTCAACAGCAATAATTAAATGGTCGATGGAATCCAGCATGAAAAATGTATTTAGCTTTTTTTATCTAGCTTTTCTATGATTTCTATAACCTGATGAGCATAATTACCAAGAATTGGAATGAATTCAATTTGGGCAAGAATTGCTAAAAGAATCGAAACTAACAAAGTTGCTCCAACTACAGAACCAAATCCTATTGCAAGGCCTCTAAGAAGATTGTAATAAATAAACTTAATTGGGTTTTCATGAATCTTCATAAAATTATGATCCTGAAGCTCCTCCAAAGCATCTGCTAGTCTTTTTTGGTTATCAGTCATAAGCACCTCTAAATAGTTCCTATATACTAAACTAAATTAATTATCAGACAATCACATAGACCATAATTGATCTTGAAAGATAAATAAGCAAATAATGAGTGCAGGAGATCAGGTATAGTTAATGACCAGTCCTTTCTTTTAGATTTTATCTACTACTTCGCGCAACAAGTACACTCGCAGCAACTACAACAATCACACATATGTGGATTATAGGTTAAATAAAGAATATTTCACAATCTGTTTGTTGCTGAAGGACTTCGTTGCAAACTTAGGCTGGTTTTTCATGACAGTCAGCGCACTCTAATTTTTTACAGGTTTGAAAGTTTTGGTAATGAGCAAAAACCAATAAAAGAGATCCCAGCAGTGTAATAGCTTGCTCACCTAGATCACCCAATAATTTCTCCCCCATAATTACAGCAGCAACCAATGCAATCATTCCAATGATTGCGGCAGGAAAAAAAGAGACAGTCTTATGATTTTTATATCCCGCATATAGAGCGAAGATGCTTACAGGAATAACAATAAATATTAATAGTTTGTGAATAAGTTCATTATCGATGGTAATGGATAAAAACCCTGCTGAAAGAATTACAAAAGACGGAACAAATAAACAGTGAATTGCACAAGCTAAAGAGACAGTGATTGCAAATTTATCTGTACGTTTTTGAGTTTTTTGCATAGCTTATTGTAATACAGTAACAAAATAATTTTCTCTTTCGGCTTTTTTCATGCCTGCCGTAGCGTCCATAAAATTATTTCTATCCTCACGGGATTTAAAAACCCAAATGCAAATGGTGTCATGAGAGTGATAGATAGCTTTTAGCTCATCATCAATTTCGCAGATCTCTTTTGGGATTTCCGCCTTAACGCAGAGCATTATTTATTCGCTCTCTACATTAAAGAGTTTCGTGTAGATCTGCCACTGACCTTCTTCCTTTATAAAAGAGAGAGTGTCCAAGAACGTTATCCCCAAATAGGTGTCTCTCAATTTAACAAAAGCTGTTGTCCCCTCCACCTCACAAGCGAGAATTTCAAAAACAACATCTTCGCCCTTTTCTTTTGGTGGGGGTTGTTGTGATGCAACAAAGTCAGCAAAATCATCTGTGGACATTTGCATAAAATCTCCATGCAAGTAACCAACTACTTTCCCGTTGCCATGGAATGCTTGCTTTACTTTATTGGGATCAGATTCATCCATGCTATCAATATAAAGCTGAACTATATTTTCGATTTGTTCTTTGTCGCTCATAAACTGCTCCTAGATGTGCTTAATAATTGTATTATTTCTATTTATCGGCTTCTAGAGTTAGTGCGCCAACCTTTGCTGCAATAGAATTAGGAACTAACATTGTCAAAGCATAGTGGGATATTTTCCATTCACCGTTAACAAGCTCAACGACCCCAGTTCCCCTGCAATGTCCTAATTTTTCATTAAGCAAAATCTCATCAAACCAACGCGTGTTGCCATCCCCTTCCCAGTTTCGCTCAACCACTGCATAGGTCCATCCATGGCCGTCTGAAAATGATGGCCTAGCATAAGCTTTAAATTCCTCTATGGTCCAACGTTCAGTTTTATCCGTGCCCAAGAACACAGCATCGTTACTGTAACGATCAAAGTAAGATTCAAAATTCCCCATGTGTGCATCAAAGTGCAGGCCGTTTAAGAGTCCATCAGGATCTTCTTGAGCCCAGTTACTTTGTGATAACAACAAAAAAATTATAGCTATTATATATTTCATAAAGCTTCAAAATACTCTGATCAAATAATAAGAGTTGTCGATGTTACCCTTCTTTATTAGGATTCCAGATCACTAGGTTTTTAGTTTTGAGTCTGTTTACAATTAACTTGTATCTTGATTGTTCTTCCTTCCATTCTTTTAGCCATTTATCGCCGTCTCTTTCTGCATCAACGAAAATGGCATTAGTAAAAGCCAAAGGTAATATTATTGCAACATGAATAATAATGCTTGCAATTGTATTGTAGTTAAAAAATCCTAGATAATTTGCTGCCAAAAATCCAAAAAAAACACTCCATATAATGAATAACACCAACATGAAATAAGTTTGAAGACTTGGATCGGGGATATACTTCAATGGATTATATCTTACGTCCATTACTCTTCTCCAACCGCCAACAAGTTTCATTACAAACCTTCTAAAAAAACTTGGTTTTTTCATGCTTGGTTTGATCATTTTTTTCTCCTATTAAATCTTATGAACTCTTTAATAACATGCATGCCTAAAGTTAGCCATGTCACTAAGACTAAACTCCAAAACAATATCTCTATCATATGAATTAGAATTTTGTGGTACTAAAAAATTGTAACTGAGTATTCTTAACTATGCCAAGAATTATCAAAGAGTAAACTCAAAAAAAGCCAAAAGATTAAGCTCCACATAATTGCATTATCAATAACTGATCTAATAAAACTTTTTACGTGTGATCGCATTTAACTATTTTTCTTAAATTAGTCTATGCCTTTAAAAAAACCTGCAACATTTCCTCTTAGGTCTGCACTCCAGTCGGCTAATTTTTCCTTCATGTCTGATTTAATATTGCCTAAAACAATAAATTGTTTTATTTCAAAGTGCTCAGGAAATTCTTCAACCAGATGGCTTGCAGAGTGATTTTTTAGTCTTAGTTTGGCAGCATCACTATCCTCAAACATTTCAATTAACGTTGCTGACTTTTCATCCTCGGATAGAAACCATTCAAACCTTATGGTTTTAGGTTCAGCACAATTGAAAACATAAGGAGAAGAGTTTTCTTTCATAAATTCTTTAACCTCATCTACGCTCTTAATCAGTCCCAACTCAAAAATGTAAGTTATTATTGGATTTTGTTTATTTAGTTCGCTCATTTTTTATTAAGTTATTAGCTTAGGCATTATTCCTGCTTGAGCAAGAATACCAAAGATAATTAACAATATGATACTGGTGAGTATTGTAAGATTCTTTTTTTGAATCCATTCAAACGAGTCATCTATAAATTTTCTTATCCATTTATCAGCTTTATCCATCCATTTAACAACTTTTCTTGTCCATTTATCAGAGACATCAATTAGTAAAAGTGAAAATGCTGCGATGATAAGCCACGCAAAACCATTAAGAGTCATATCGATTAGCCAACCTAAAATTACCCAGTTTATTTCCATCAACAAGTCCTAAATACTAATCTTTATTTACTCCACCGTGACTGATTTGAACAAAACAGAGAATTAGATTTTTTGTTCTGAAACCCTTTATGGAAACTCTGATAAAACTTTATGTATTTCTCTTCCAATGTAAATTATTGCAGTTGCTCTAAAGGGTCCTTACCAAATCTGTTTTCTCCATCTGTTCCCTTTGAACAGTACCATATAAGTAAAGGAATAATTCCTATGATGGTAAATATTATCAAGTACCACCAACCTGACTTATCAACATCATGAAGTCTTCTTATGACTAAACATGTTGAGGCAATAATAATAAAAATTTGTATGGGCAGCATTACAATTCCAACTACAATCTCCATTGTGGTTTCTGAAAATCCTGCAGTTAAAAATAAAATACCGATTACAAAACCAATGATAAATCCCACAGGAAAACTTGCTAAAGTTACAAAGAGAGTTGCCCACCAATATTCTGATCTACTTGATCTGCTTCTAAAATCATTCCATTTTAAAAAATATGCCTTAACTGCATCTGTAAAATTCATAAAAATTCTCCTATTTAATTATCTGTTTTGTTCTACTCCACCGTGACAGACTTGGCTAAGTTTCTTGGCTGATCAATGTCAGTGCCTCTTAGCAGCGCGACTTCATATGAAAGAATTTGTAGCGGGATGGTATAGATGATCGGTGTTAATAAAAAATCGCACTTTGGCATTGGAACAAGGCTTCCGGATTTTACATCGATAGAGACACTCGGATCTGAAAAAACATATAGGGTCCCACCGCGCGCTTTGACTTCTTCTAAATTAGAGACGAGTTTTTCTGCAATCTCGCTTTCAGGTGCTAGCGCTATAACCGGCATGTTTTCATCAATAAGTGCCAAAGGTCCATGTTTAAGCTCGCCTGCTGGATAAGCCTCGGCATGAATGTATGAAATTTCTTTGAGTTTTAGTGCACCCTCTTTAGCAACCGGATAAAAAATACCACGCCCTAAAAACAGTGCGTTATCCTTGTTGGCAATCGCTGGGGCCATCTCAATAATAGAATCTTTTAATTCTAAAGTTTGTGTGATGATTTCTGGCAAAGCTCTTAGGGCGGTAACCACCCTCTGTCTTAATTTTGGATTCAAGTTTCTAGCTTTTGCCAGGGACAGGGTTAACAACATTAAAGCAGCAAGCTGTGTTGTAAATGCCTTAGTTGAGGCAACTCCTATTTCCGGGCCAGCATTGGTGAATAAAACAAAATCGGATTCTCTTGCTAGGGTGCTGGTTGGCACATTGCAAATTCCAACAGCTGCAAGATAGTTTTTTTCTTTTGCATAATTTAATGCGGCAAGCGTATCAGCAGTTTCGCCTGATTGAGAAATCGTAATGAGAATTGAACTCTCGTCTACATGAGGATTTCTATATCGATATTCACTTGCATAATCTATTTGGCATGGGAGTTCAGCTATTGCTGAAAGCCAATTAGCGGCGACTCTGCCAGCATGAAGGCTGGTGCCGCAGGCAACAATTTGAATACGCTCTACTTTTTTAAAAAGCTCTGTGGAACCCAAACCAAAAATATTATCCAAAACATCCTCGCCACTGATGCGACCATCTATAGTATTCAACAGTGCATCGGGTTGTTCATAAATCTCCTTTTCCATGAAGTGCCTATATTCACCCTTGGAAGTTACTTGTGATGAGATATCAATGCGGCTTACTTCTCTTGGTGCTTCTGAATCAACTGCATCAAAGATTTTGTAAGCATCTGCAGATATTTCAGCAACATCGCCGTCTTCAAGAAAAATAAAATCATTGGTTAGTTGAGATATAGCTAAAGGATCTGACGCAGCAAAAACCTCATCTGTACCAAGACCAATGAGCAGTGGTGATTTTTGTCTAGCAATCACCAGCTTGCTTTCGTCATCCCTATGCATGGCAGCGATTGCATATGCCCCATCAAGCTTTTCTTTAGAAGCAAACATTGCCTCTATCATGGTCATGCCTTGCTTTAAGTTAAAATCTAGCAGATGCGCAATAATTTCTGAATCTGTTTGTGACGCAAAGGAGTAACCTTCTTTTTCTAACTCAGCTTTTAACTCTAAATGATTTTCAATAATGCCATTGTGAACAATAAATACTTTATCATTTGATTTGTGTGGGTGTGCATTAGTTTCCGAAGGCTCTCCATGTGTTGCCCAGCGTGTGTGAGCTATGCCAAGTTTACTTCTGGGTTTTTCTTCAACCATCTTGTCCTCAAGAAGCTGAACTTTACCAAGTGTTCTCAAGTGTGCAACCCCGTCTAATTGATGCAGAGCAATCCCTGCAGAGTCGTAACCTCGGTACTCCATTCTATGGAGACCCTGAACTAAAAGTTTTCCGACATTACGGGTAGAGGCTGCAGCTATTATTCCACACATGTTTTACTTTTTATTTTTTGCCCAGCCAGACTTGTTTGATTGCTTGCCCCGCGCAACAGCAAGTGCATCATCTTCAACATCTTTAGTAATCACTGAGCCTGCCCCAATGTATGAATTATTACCAATGTTTAATGGTGCCACTAAGGACGAGTTAGTGCCGACAAAAGTTTTATTGCCGATTTTTGTCTTATGTTTGTTGGTCCCATCATAGTTACAAGTAATTGTGCCGGCCCCAATGTTTGATTCCTCTCCAACCTCAGCATCTCCTAAATAAGCCAAATGATTTGCTTTTGAGCCTTTACCAATTTTAGTTTTCTTGGTTTCAACAAAATTACCAATCTTTGCCTGGTCCTCTAATACAGTTCCCTCTCTAAGTCTTGCATATGGGCCAACATTGCAATCTGCACCGATTTGAGTTGAAACTATGTGTGAAAAAGCCTCAATGGATACGTTGTCACCAATCACAACGTCCTTTAGGTAGCAGTTTGGTCCGATGGAAACATTGGTGCCAAACGTTATTTCACCCTCTAAAATTACATTAACATCGATCGAGCAGTCCTTCCCTGCAGACACGCCGCCCCTTACATCCACTCTTGATGCGTCCGATAAGGTGATTCCCTTTTCAAGTAAGTCCTTAGATTTCATCTCTCTGAAAATATTCTCTATTTCATGAAGTTCACTTTTAGTGTTAGCGCCCAACACCTCAGTCTCTTCAACTACTATAGGGTTAATTTTAACACCCTTTTTGCTTGCTATCTTAATGACGTCGGTTAAGTAATATTCTCCAGCTGCATTGTTATTGTTAACCTTGTCCAAAAAAGATAAAAGCATCTCACCCTTAATGATCATAATTCCAGTAAATACTTCATTAATTTTTTTTTGCTCAGCGTTAGCATCTTTTTCTTCGATGATTTCGGTTGCCAGGCCTGAATCATTCTTTATAACTCTTCCATACCCAAAGGGATCTTTAGGAATCATGGTCAAAATTACAGCATCATGATTATCATTTAATGCTTTTTTTAGGCTCTCATGACTAATGAGGGGCACATCGCCATAAAGAATTAGCACATCTTCGCCATTCATAATGTTCTTTTGGGCTGCTTTGACCGCTCCTGCAGTTCCATTGAGTTCGGGCTGAACAAAAGTCTTTACGTTTTTGAAGTTTGCACTTAGGTGTTCATTAAGAACATCTTTTTTATAACCGATGATAGTG
>QOPE01000013.1 GCA_003331565.1 SAR86 cluster bacterium
AAAAATTGTTATATTTTTAATTCAAGAAGAACACCCCCCTCTACAAACGAAAAATTAAAGTCATTACAAGATATATACAATAATATTAAGTTTTTTGATTTCAATCATGACTCAAGTGATTTTGAAACAACTTTAAAAAATGCAACCTCTAAATTGATAACTAGGGATAGCGTTAATATGATTTTTGAAAGTCTCTCTTGCAAAGGTAAAACATATCTAATGGATATGAAAAAAATTAGGAGCTCAAATAAGGTGGTAAAAGTTATTGATAGTCTTGTTGAAAATAAAAAAATTGGTTTTATTGATTGTAATGATATCACAAATGGCATGTCTAAAATGAAACTTCAAAAACAAAATATTCATAATGAAATTTATGCTGAAGTTGAAAAAATTTCATATAAATTATTACAACTAATATGAATACAGTTCATTTTGTTATGAGTAATGCTTTTGCTGGAATTGAGCAGCATGTAGACGAACTCTTATCAAATAATCTTTTAAAAAATCCTATTCTTATATGTAATGAGTCTATTGCAAATAACTTTAACCAGAATATTGAAATTTTCAAAATTAAAAATTATGGAAGAAGATCTCTTATCGGTAAATATCAAATAAAAAAATTATTAACAAGAATTAATCCGGACATTGTTCATACCCATGGAGCTAAAACAACTGCAATAATTTCACGCATAAAGAAAAATGATTATAAGCACATAGCTACAGTTCATGGCATTAAAAAAAATAAATCCATCTTTGAAAAACCTGACTTTGTAATTGGAGTTAGTGAAATAGCCATACAAGATATCAAAAATAATGCAGAAATTGTTTCAAATTGGTGGTATCCAAACTTATCTAAATTTCAAACTAAGAAACATAAATATGCTTTAGCAATAGGAAGGCTAGAAAAAATTAAAGGTTTTGACATTTTGATTTCATCATGGAGAAATATTGATAAAAAACTTTTAATAATTGGATCTGGCAAAGAAAAAGAAAACTTGATGTCACTTATAGAAAGGTATGGACTTTCGAAGAAAATAAAAATACTTGAGAACATAAAAAGAGAAGATCTTAAAAATTATTACAAAGATGCTTCTGTTCTGGTCGTTTCATCAAGAGATGAAGGAGGACCAAGAGTAGCTCTTGAAGCTCTATTTCTTGAAGTTCCTGTGCTTTCAACAAATGTAGGACATATGAGCAATATTCTTCCCCAAGAATTGTTAGCTAATAAAAATGATCAAAAATCCTTACAAAAACTTCTAGAAAAATATGTAGACAATATAGATATACTTAATCAAGAAGCTATTTTTGATTTCGTAACTAAAGAATACTCTATTGAAAAGAAAATTAATGAAATACAAAAAATTTATTACTCTGTGCTTAATAGCTGATGATATAGGTTTATAGTTTCATTAATCATTCTTTCAGAGGTAAAAACATTTTCTTTTGGAGTTAAGTAGTTTTTATCAGATACTTTTATTACTTTCTCCTCTAAAGCATTAATATTGCCAAGAGGAACTAAGCCATTAGGAAATAGCTCTTCAAGTATTTCTTTTGTTCCTCCATGATCCCAACCTATAAATTTTGCTCCACAACCTATTGCTTCTATAGTTGTTCTTCCAAATGGCTCAGGATCAATAGAAAGATTAAAAACAACATCAGATATTTTATAAATATTGCTCATATCATTTCTTGAACCAGTAAAGGTTATACTTTTATTAATTCCAAGTTCTGAAATTTTCTTTTTAAGAGAATTTAAATATCTTAGTTTGGAATTTGAAGTTGGTCCTACAACCAAACCATGAAAAACATTACCATCCATTCTTGAAATCAACTCAACAAAGTTATCAACCCC
The DNA here is from genome assembly GCA_003331565.1 of SAR86 cluster bacterium. Classification (GTDB taxonomy): domain Bacteria; phylum Pseudomonadota; class Gammaproteobacteria; order Magnimaribacterales; family D2472; genus MED-G82. Next base: position 1,853 of record QOPE01000013.1, read on the forward strand.
TTTCCACTTCGAAATTCTTGTTGGCAAAGTAAGAATAATCTTATTTTTTGTTTGAGGAAATTCTCTAAACCACTTATTTATCCATTCATTATCGACTTGATCTTTATTAAAATGGTCCATATTACAGCCTCTAGGGATAACCGAGATCTTATCGTTACTTACGTTGTAAGTATTTCTAATATATTCCTTTACAGTATTAGATATGGCAATCATATGATCAACTTTAGACATTACCTGACTGTAAACAGGTGTACTGTATAAGCCATGAAATGTCGATATTAGAATTGGTTTTTTTATCAATCCTTTAAAAGCATAAAAATTTATCCATGCTGGCATTCTAGATCTTACATGAACAATATCAGGTTTTTCCTCTTCATATAAAGTTCGTAACTTCTTAGATAATAGTAATGAAAATAAGCTTTTTTTGTGAATTGGTATTTTTATGTGCCTCGCGCCATCTGCAACAATATCATGTTCAAATATTCCTCCATTTGAGATAACAATAGATTCATGACCTCTTTGAACTAGTGCGCTTGAAAAATCTTTTGTTCCCCTCTCAACACCTCCAATATTTAACTCCGGTAAAAGCTGAATTACTTTAAGTTTATTCATATCTTAAAGAGACAGCTGGATCTAATTTAGCTGCTCTTCTTGCAGGCCATATACCAAAGAATAAACCTACGAGTGCTGAAAATGTTATCGACCCTATAATTGCACTGAAAGGCATAGAGAAAACCCAGTCATTTATGGATGTAAATAGAAAGAGTAATGATGTTGCTATTATGATGCCTAATATTCCTCCCAAAATACACAAAAGAACAGCTTCTATTATGAATTGCATCATTATTGATTTTTGAGTTGCGCCAAGAGCTTTTCTTAATCCAATTTCACGAGTTCTTTCTGTGACTGATACAAGCATTATATTCATAACACCAATTCCACCCACAATTAAACTTATACCAGCAATGCCGGCAATTAAGGCTGTAAATATGCCTGTTGCTTGTCTTCGCAAGTCAGAATATTGACTCCAGTCATTGATTCTAAAATCATTATCGCCTCCAGGGCCAATATCATGCTTCTGTCTGAGAATTTGCTCAATTGTCATCATGACGTAATCAACATTGGTTTCATTTGAAATTCCAACGTTAATCCATCCAAGTCTATCAGTTCCAAATATTCTCTGAGATGCTGTTAAAAGAGGTACATATAAATCGTCATCTGGATTTTGCCAGCCAGTAGACCCTTCTTCTTTAAGAATTCCAATTACTTTATATGAAGTACCTGCAACAAGTATTTCATTATTTAGTAATTGTCTTGCTGACGTTTTTAATTCACCAGGTACTTTCGAGCCAATAATAATAACCCTTTTTCTTCCTAAATTTTCTTTTTCAGTAAATATTCGGCCTTGGCCTATTTCAAAACCTCTTACTTTAAAATTTATTGGTAAATATCCGTTAATATTCCCACTGATATTTGAGTTTCCAAATTTAATTTGCCTATTACCATTCATCGCTGGAGCAATCATCCAATTATGTTCTGTATTCTCAGCCAACGCTTCTGCATCTTTTATTACTAAGGGATTAAATCCTTGGGAAACACCACCTCTTTTTCGTTGACTTGGAAATATTGATAGAGTTCTAGGACCAAGATCATCAATGCTAGCCTCCAATGCTTTTTCAGCACTTGATCCAATCCCTATTACTGTAATGACAGCAGCAGTTCCAATAATTATTGCTAGTGCAGTTAAAAATGATCTAACGCCATTAGTTTTGATTGATGAAACTGCAGACTTTATTGATTCTTCAACTAACATTATCCGATACTAAAAGTAGCATTTACTCTTTCTTTAAATCGACTTTGATAATCAAAAAGACTTTTACTAGGTAAAATATATACAATATCTCCTTTGGATAATCCTTCAATTATTTCGACATTATATAAATCGGATACCCCAACTTTTACCCATGACAGATTAGGGCCTTTTTTTGAATCTTTAATGACAATAAATCTATCAAAGTTTTCACCATCAACTTTTTCTTCTAAAAATACGTCAATTTCTTCCTTATCAATATCTAAAACTGCAGCAGCCGTGTAAATATCTTTTCTGGTTCTAAGTGACATTGTTGGAACACTTAAAGTGACATCCTTTTTTAAAATTTGTATTACAACATCTGTATTCATTCCAATTAACAAAAGATTTTCTTTATTATCGATATCAATTAATACAGGGAATGTAGTAACATTTTGTTGAACATATGCCTTAGGTTCAATTTTAGAAACTGTTCCAATAAATTCTTTATCTCTATATGCAGCTACTTTGATAGACACCTTTTGACCAATTTCTACTTTTCCAACGTCTATCTCATCAACTAAAGCCCTAACTCTCACTTTAGATAAGTCGGCCATTGTCATTATTATACTTCCCTCGCCAAAAGCAGAAGTTGGCGATGAAATAACCTGCCCCACTTCAACAGGCCTAGATATTACCGTCCCATCAATTGGAGACTTAACAACAGTGTCATCTAAAGCAATTTTTGCATTTTCATATGATACTTCGTTTCTTACTAGCGTTGATTTTGCTTGGGCAAAATTTTCTTTAATATCTTCAAAATCTTTATCAGATATACTCAAATTTCTATGAAGTTCAATTCCTCTTTCATATTGTGATTCTGCATTTAAGAGACGAACCTTTGCAGCCTCTAAATCTGATTCAGTCTGATCAACAATATTATTGGCAGTTCTTTGATCAATTTGAGCTAACATAAAACCCTTATCAATAAAGTCACCGACTTCGGCACCGAGAAAAAGCACTTCTCCGGATGCTTTAGATTTTATTTCAACTGAAGAAATAGCCTCAATAACGCCAGATGCATCTATGGATACCTCAAGTTTTTGTGGAGTTGTCTGTTCCTTTTTATAGAACTGAGTTTGTTTTTCTTCAGCACCGCCTCCGCATGCACTCACAAGGATTACTGTAGTTAATATGTACTTAAAATTTTTCATTTCACTCCCTAAGATCTGATTTTATCAGACCATCCATGATAGTTATAATTCTATTAGATTGTTTTGCAATACTATCTTCATGAGTAATTAAAATTATTGTTTGTCCATTTTCATTCAAATCCTTAAAGATCTTCATTACTTCTTGACCGGTATTAGAATCTAAATTTCCAGTAGGTTCGTCTGCAAATAAAATACTAGGCTCATTTACAAGTGCTCTTGCTATTGCAACTCTTTGTTGTTGGCCTCCTGAAAGCTCTGCAGGAGTATGTTTTGAACGATTTGATAGACCAACAAGATCCAGTACATCATTTGATTTTTTTGTGGCCTCTTCTTTACTTATGCCAGCATATTTTAAAGGTAGCATAACATTCTCAAATGCAGTATTTCTCGCTAATAAATGAAATGATTGAAAAACGAAACCTATCTCTTCATTTCTAATTTTGGCAAGTTCATCATCATCTAACTTACTTACTGATTTATCGTTGAGATAATAAGATCCATTAGTAGGAGAGTCTAAACACCCAATAATATTCATTAATGTAGTTTTGCCAGATCCAGAAGGTCCCATGATTGATAGAAACTCTCCTTTTTCTACTGACAAATTAATTCCTTTAAGAGCGCTAACTACTTGAGTGCCAGTCTCATAGTCTTTTGTTAAATTTTCAGTTTTAATAATCATGAATATTTAGACCATTTTAAAAATGAATAGTTCTAATTAAGTTATTAGCCGTTTAAAGCTTCAAGATACTCTAACCAAGCTATGCCTTGATCTTTATATTCCTTGCTATTTGATGCTTGAATAAATGAATTTTTAGCATTTACAATTGAATTCTTTTCAAAGTATGCAATTCCTTTCATAAGAGCAAATTTGCCATCATCTTTAAGACCAGCCTCATAAGCTTTATTTACACCTTTTATGACTTCATCCCACTCAAATGCACTAAACGCTATATTTATGTATTGTTTTATAAGTTTTGCATCTTCAGGATTATTATTTAAAGAACTACCAATAACGTTAAGAGACTTTAAGCGTTCTTTTGCAAATAACCAAGAATCAGCAAGAAGTTTAGCATTGGTATTATCAAAATCTATATCTTCATTTGTAATTGCTTTTTCTAAAACTTTTGCAGACATTGCTGGATTTTTCTTATATAGATAAAAGCTTGCTAGAGTAGTGAATTCTTCAGGTTTATCCATTAACCCTTTCATATAACTTACCTCCATAGTAGCAAGAGACATATCATATTTTTCTAAAATATTATATACAGCGGATAACTGCACGTAATATCTTTTCTTTTCTGGTCTATTTAATAACAGTTCTTTAGCAGAACCCTCAGCAGCTATGAAATCTTCTTTATTATATTCAATTGCAAACTTAAGCTGATACCAATCCTCTCTAAATGAACTTGATAAGGATATTGCTAAATTGATATAGTCATATGCCACATCATAATTTTTTTCGGACGCATAAATTAATGCAGTTAAGGCATAAATATTATGCATTCCAGGAACAGGTTTTGGATTTCTATTTGCCTCCTCAATAAAATCTAGAAGTAATTCTTTTGCTCCTTTTGTATTACCTTGAGTTGTATAAAGTTGAGCTAAAGCTTGAACGAGAGAGGTAGCTTCTTGAAGTGGTAATGCTTGTTCATCATAAGCAACTTGTAATTTTTCAATTGCCTCAGGAAATCTTTCTTGTTGAAATAAGAAAAAGCCATATGTTCTAGCTATAACAGCTTTATTATATGACCTTGACCTCCAACTTTTTTTATAAAGTCTACTTAATATTTTTTCAGCTTCGTCAAATTTCTTTTCTTCAATCTTTGCGTCTACTCTTGTTAGCTCCCAATATACACCTTCATTAAGTACATCCTCTGATGAAACAAACAAAGGAAAGAAAATTAAAATAAATAACAAATTGAATAATTTCATATTAAAAAAGTTTAAATTCTATAACTTGTGTTCCAGCTTGCTGCACTGCAATACCATTAACGACTTTAGGTTTAAATTTCCATTTTTTAATTGCTCTTAACGCAGATGAATCAAACACTCTAGGAGGTTTTGATTGAACCACCTTAGGTGATGAAACCGATCCATCAGGCTCAACAATGAATTTTACTTTTACCCATCCCTCTACGCCTGCCAAGAGTTCATTTCTTGGATATTGTGGATTAATTCTAACTAAAGGTATTACCTGAGAGTTTCCTCCAGTTTGAGGTCCTAAAAAAGCACCTTTAAAATCTGTAGGCACAGAAATATCAGGAAACTCAATATCGAGATTAGGAACTTGAGGTGGTGCAGATAATTCTGGTGTAACTAACTCAGGTGGCGGTGGTTTTTTCGGTGGTTCTGGTTTGTCAGGAATAGTTCTAGTTTTTTCTTTTAAGGAAGTATCTTTTTTTAATCTAATAAAATCAACAACTCTAAATGAATTCTCATTCTTTAATGATTCAGAACTAGGTTTTACTATATATGCAAGAGTCATAAAAAACACAATTGATGACAAAAAACCAATAATATGTCCTGAGTATTTTTTAATCATTTTCTGCCGCAATTGAAATTTCTAAAACTCCAGCAAGTCTAATTTGATCCATAGCTTCTACCAATAAACCTGTTTGAGATGCTTTATCTGCTTGGATTATTACAGCACCTTCAGGATTTTCTGCTCTAAGTCTTATAATATTGGGTCTTATTGCTCTAAGTTCAACCTTTCTTCTGTCGATATATATTTCATTGTTTTCGGATATGGCAACTAAAATATTTCCTTTTTCATTTCTTTCAGCAGTTTCAGCATTGGGTCTGTTCACCTCAATACCAGATTCCTTAACAAAAGATGTTGTAACAATGAAAAATATTAGCATGATAAAAACAATATCAAGCATTGGTGTTAAATCTAATCCTGTTTCCTCTTGATATATTTTTTTTCTTCTTCTCATATTTCTGAAATTATTGATTGAGATTTACTATTAAGAACGGTAAAAGTTAGCAGACCCACAATACTTATTGCCATTCCGGTCATTGTAGGTAAAGTTGCTTTAGTAATTCCGGAAGCTAATGCTCTTGCATTACCAGTTCCAAAAAATGATACAACATCAAACACCTCAATCATACCTGTAACCGTGCCAAGAAGACCAAGAACAGGACATAAAGCAATTAGAGTTTGAATTATATAAAAGTCTTTAACTACAACAGTTTTAAAATCTGATTTAAGAATTGATTGATTTAAAGAGAGATACTGATCATTTTTAATATTTTGATAATCTTTCTTAAATTGAAATTTAACAGTATCTATTTCAAAGAATAAAAACTTAAATTTCGCAGCAATAAGAATAAATAAATAAATACTTATTAAAAATAGTATAAAGACAACAGGACCACCCTGATTGATAAAGTTTGAATATGTTTTAAATACTTCACTTATCATTGTTTTGTTTTATTGGCTACTATTCCAGATGCTTTCTCCTCTAAAAAAGATATTATTGATTTAGAATAGTTTTCTGCATAAGAGTGCATGAATAACAGAGGTGCTGCAACAATAAGTCCTAACATTGTTGTAACTAATGCTTGAGATATACCACCAGCCATAAGCTTTGGGTCACCTGTACCAAATAAAGTTATTGCTTGGAATGTTTCAATCATTCCAATAACTGTCCCAAGCAATCCTAACAGAGGAGCTACAGTAGCAATTAATTTAATTGCTTTAACTCTAATTTCAATTGTTGGTGTTATAGATTGTATTTTTTCATCAAGAATTAACTCAAGAGAATCCAAAGATTCATTTACATTTTCTTTAGCAGTCTGTAAGAGCGAACCTAAAAGGTTATCTTGAATAATATCAGTACTATTCTCCTGTTCACGAATACTGTCTAATGTATTCCTAAGAACATAAATTCTTTCAGAGGCTAATGCTACACCTCCAAGACCTAGTAAAATAATTACATATCCAACAAAACCACCATCAGCTATTCTTTGGAAAAAAGTTTTCTTTTGAATTAACTTATCAAGTATTGCCCCTCTTGTTGGATCGATGTCTACCTCGTATACTCCCTCGCTAATACCTTGCAGTCTTCTTAGTTTTCTTTTGTTCACTCCTGAAGGCTGTGATGGCAAAAATTCAACTTGATTTGTATCAATCAAATGTTTTAAAAAGTTTCCATCTTGTGTTATTGAAAAAGTACCTATTCTAAGAACCTCTAACTCACTATTGTCACCATCTGCTGATAAAACTTCCGTTGTAAATGTTTTAATTGTTTCAGCATTTCTAATTTCTTTTAGGAGCTCAACCCATAAACCTGATATATCTGCTAAGTCAGGGAGCTTTTTAGATTCTGCAAGATTTTTTAGAAATAGATCTCGATTTGGATTATCAATATTGGTGATAGAATTTTTAAACTCTCCTCTTGTTTGACCAGAAACTTGTTTAACAACACCAAACATTTCTCCCAAATTACCAAGTTTTAATGTAAGTTTTTCCTCTAATTCAGAAAGAATTTTTTCATTTTCATCAAACTCTGCAATTAATCTTTGTGATAAGTCTTCAGCTGCTTCAAGATCAGACTTAACTTTCTTATGGATTCTTTTTAAATCAGCTAATTGTTTTTCTTTAGAATTAGATCTACTAAAATCAAATCTTTTTTCAATATCAATTTCTGACTCAATATCCAGTATTAGTTGTTCAATTTTTGATAGTGGCGCAGGCAGCTCACCTTCAACAGATGCATTATCTTGAGCTGTAAGAAAAAATGGTGAAATTAGAAAAATTATATATAGTTTTAATTTCATTATATTCTCTCAATTGGTAATTTGAGTAATGAGGGTGGTAATTCTTTTCTAGCGATTTTTAATGCAATTATTAATTCACTATCAATGCCTTTCTTTCTTATCCATTTACCCTCTTTTTTACTGTACATAGCAGTATGTCTTCCATCTGAGGTTCTTGCATATAATCCAACTCTTCCTAAACGAAATACCTCAACATTGTATGTTTCAGAATCAAATGTGATCTCATCTCTATAAGATTCAATAGTGCGGCCAAATTCATTTTCAATTTGATAAGCTTCAAAAACTCTTCTAAATTTTTCTGAAGTTGAAATATTTGATTGTTTCAATATATCTTTTAGTTCAACTACCCTTGCCTTCCTCTCTGTTAATAAAAATGGAGTATCATTATTAATAATTGATTCTAGAGTTCCAACCATTTCTTCCAAGGTTGGAAGAATACCTTTGTTTGTTTTATCCAATTCAACCATTTGTTCATTGATTGAAATTATTTCAGCGTTTTGTGAATCAATTAATTCTTGAAGCTGACGATTGTATATGTTTGTTAAATCTAATTGTTGAGATAAAAATTGAATATCTCCAGTTAAAATTATAATTTGTGAATCAACGTTATCAATAAAATCTTGTCTATTTGCAGCTTCATTAGATGATGATGCTTCTCTATCAATTGCTTGCTGCAGTAACTGTTTTTCATCAACAACTTCCTCAACAGATTGAGCTAAGACTAAAGTATGTGTTAAAAAAATTATTAAATATAACCTGTTAAATTTCATGACAATAATTATATACTTTTTATGTATATTTTTTATGAAAAAATCCCCTCTAATGAGGGGATTTTAAGTTTAAGTAATAGTGTTTTAAAATGTATATCGGTATGTTACAAATACTTCTCTACCAACTGGTGAGTAGTAGTATGTGGCAAACCAAGGCCATCCTAAGTCTTCATTCTTTTCAGGAATATCATCCATTAAATTAGATATTGAAACTGCAAGGAAGTGTCCTTCTTCAAAGTCATATCTTACAAATGAACCAATATCATAGTAAGGGTTAATTTTGACTCTTCCATCACCACTTGTAGTTGGAGCAAAATTAGATTGATAATTCATTGAACCAATTCTTTGAGTGCTCACACCAGCTGACCAATCATTTTTAGTCCAGCTTAATGAAAGATAACTTCTCGATCTTAATCTTCTCTCTTGATTCATAATTGAAACAAAAGGATCGCCAGCAGTATCACTTCTTCTTTCATCGTCAACATAAGCTATTGAAAGACCTAAGAAGAAATCACCAGCATTATCTGTTAAGAACCTAGAAGACATTCCAAAGTCAGCACCTCTGTAGAATCTTCCAGCACCATTAATAAATCCATATTCAACAGATGTAATACCACCCTCAGGAGGTGTTATATCTGGAGCAGTTCCTCCACCTTGAGGTGTCCACTCGGCACCACGAATAACATTTGAGTAAACGTCAGAACAATATGAACTTGAATAGTTATAACCTGAAACAGTATCACCAGACTCTTGAACTTTACATATCATCTCATCGATAAGTAATTGAGATACTGAAGTACCGATAACAATATCGTTAAGTTCTAATTCAACAAAATCAAGGGTCATATCCATTTTAACTTTAGCTGTATCAACTAAATCGACAACAATACCAAAATTATAGTTTTCTCCTGTTTCGGCTCTTAGGTTAAGATTACCTCTTGAATTTTCTCTTGCATTTAGCTGAGTATATCCAGTACATAGACCACCAAGAGTATCTCCAGTATTTAACCATCTACCATAATAGTCACAAGGAGTACCAAAACTGCCTGATAATCCTTTATAGATATATGGCAAACTTGGAGCAGCAAAAGATTCACCCCAGCCACCTCTAACTAAGAGATTATCAGTAGCTTTCCATGAGAAAGTAATCTGACTAGTTCTTTTACCACCAATTTGTGTTGATTTCTCATCGTAATCATCATATCTTTCTGCAACATAAAGATTTAAGTCAGCAGTTAAAGGTAATGCAAACTCGACTGAGTAAGATGTTCTAGTTCTTTCACCACCACCCTCAGTAGTAGATCTACCCCAAACTCTATCATCATCATATGCTTGAGATGGATCAATCATATAATCAGTTTGGTTATCTTCTAAGAATAATGAGAATCCAACAGGTCCAGCAGGCATATTAAATAATTCACCTGAGATTGATGCTGAAATAGATTCTGAGCTTGATTCACCTTCTATAAAGGCATACTCCCATAAACCATAAGACGCAGCCATTTCATATGTTCCCCAATATGTATCTGGGTTAAACACACTATAACCATATGCTCCGTCAGTACAAAGCTCGGGATAATGATCAATTACGCCACCACAAGACCAAGCATCCAAGCTATCATTCATAACATCATCAGAACCTTGTAAGTAGTAATAGTCATCATAAACATATGCTACTTCCCAATCCCAGATAGCTTCATTAAACTCAAAGTTACCTGTTAGGGCCATTGTGTATGATAATGTGTCTTCATCATAATCAGCTTGCCAGTTTTTCTCAGCAAAGAACCTTTGACCAAAACCATAAGCGTATCCATATGAATCCCAAACAAGTGGATTGATTGATCCACCAGTATAGTCTGTTCCAAATGCTCCTAATATTTCACCGGCATTATTAATAATGTATCCAGCATCATAACCTTGTTGAACAAAATATGGATAATAAACGTTATCAGCTTCTGTTTCCCAATAATGAACATCAGCTGTAAATTCCATGCCATTATCAAATTGATATGTACCACCCAGGTATACAGAACCATTCTCATTACCATTTCTTATTGTTCTATATTTAACAGCGTCTAAATTACAATATGCATTTCTTTCGGTTCTTCCAAATGCTGCCCAGCCATAATTGGCCATGTTGTCATCAAACATACCCAACTCTTCACAGGTTGTTGTAGCACCCATTTCTTGCGGTAAGAAAGATGTAGCGAATCTTGAGCTACTTGCCCAGTATCCTGCCCACATACCATATTGAAAGAAACTTACGGGCTCATCACCGTAATCATCCAATTGAGTTCTGTCTGTACCGTTTAGGGGATTTCTTGTGTTTAAGTCGATACCATAAACAAAACTACCGTTATCGAAATAGCCACCACCACTTATTTCAATACTAAATGATTCACCAGATGATCTATTAGTAAATGGTTGGTGTGCACCAGCTCTAACTTGAAGGCTAATATCTTCCATTCCGTCAACAAGAATAACATTGATTACACCTGCAACAGCATCAGCACCATAAACTGCAGACGCACCAGCTGTTAGTATTTCGATTCTTTCAACAATACCGATTGGTATTCTATTCCAGTTAAAAGCTGCATCACCATCTCCAGATGGATAAGGATAATTTGCTCTTCTTTTACCATTTACTAGTACAAGTGTTCTACCTGGACCAAAGTCACGAAGATTAACTTGGTTAGTATTTGAGGCATTACTTCCGCCACCAAGACCTTCCATAACTGTTTGACCTGTATTTTGAGCAACAGATGCAACAGCCTCGTAAACTGATATAAATCCACCTTGATCAATATCGTCAGCAGTTATAACCACTAGCGGTTGAGGACCTTCAATATCAGTTCTCTTGATTCTTGATCCAGTAACACTGATTTTTGAAAGTTCTACTTCATCACCACTTGCTTCAGAAGAACTTGATTCGGAAGGAGCTGGAGCTGATTCAGCTTCAGTTTCAGCAACAACTTCTTCTGCAACATCATCTGCTTGAGCAACAACTTCACCAGGATTATCAGCATATAAACTTGATATCAAAGCAAAATTTGATGCAAGTAAAACTGATAAAAATAAATTTTTGTTATTTAACATAGTTATATCCCCATAAAATTATGTAATATCCTACAATTATCATGTAAATACTTAAAATGTGCAAACATTTTATGAAATTCACTTTTATAGCCTAAAAAAGCTCGCAATCAGGTTATTTTTTTAATAAAAATATGTAATAATTTCATACATTGAATTTTATTTAAATTTCATTCATTAAAATCATTTCAAAAGGAATATAAATATGAAAAAAACATTATTTCTCTTTACTTTTTTAATTACTGTGAGTTTAGACGCTCATTCAAATGAAAATATACCTTTGCAGCATTTTTTCTGCGATTCAGCAATGACGAGTGGAAGTTTGTCACCTGATGGAAAATATTTTGCTTCTATGGTACCTGCCTCAGGTGCTAAATGTGCTATTGAGGAAATTGATGATCCTCAAGCTGCAAGAGTTTTGCTTGTTATAGATTTAGAAACCAACACTCCAACAGTGCTTAGTGGAACAAGAGGCAAATCTAGGCTTACGGGTTTTACATGGATCAGTGACACAAGAATTGCATTTTACAGACAGCCAGAAGCTGGTTTAGATGCATATAGTATGTGGGCTATTAACGCTGATGGAACAAAACCAAAAGAATTGGTTCCTGGTAAGTGGGAAGATGGTTACCCTACTGGAGCAAATATTCTTGATAGAATGAAAGATGACGATAAACATATTCTTGTTTCATACAACAAAAGAAGACCAAAATATACTGATGTTTACAAGTTAAATATTTTCTCAGGAAAACTTACTATGGTTGCAAAAGATCCTGTTATTGATGGTCAAACAAGTCTTGGTTGGGCTGTCGATCAACAAGGTGTTGTTAGAGGTTATGTTGCTGTAAAAGGTCTAAACAGCTATTTATATCATAGAAATGATGAGGACTCTGACTTTGAATTACTAAGAACATTTAAATTCCAAGAACCAAGCTTTGGTCCTGCAGCTTATTCCTATGATCCTAGATACATTTATATGAGAGGCCAAGCAGTAGCTGCTGATGGAACAGTTATTGATGATTCCGATACGGATGCGCTTTGGTTATATGATGCATATGAAGATAAATTCATTGAGAAAATATATGAAAACGATAGATATGATGTTGGTGGAATTGCAATTTCTAGTAAAACTGAAGAACCCGCATTCATAGCTTACTATGGAGATAAGCCAGAGAAGATTTGGATAGATAAAGATTTAGAGCAAGTTTATGCGTCTATTGAAGCAAGCTTCCCAAACGATGAAGTCTCAATTGGAGGTTGGACTGAAAATGAAGACAAAGCGATTATTACTACATGGAGTGATACAAATCCTGGTGAAATGTATTATTACGATAGAAATAAAGGCAGTATAGCTTTCATTGCAAAATCCAGGCCATGGATAAATAAGGAAGATATGTCTCCAATGCTACCAATTTCATTTACTGCTAGAGATGGACTTTTAGTGAATGGATATTTAACTGTTCCCAAGAATAGTGATGGTAAAAATCTACCATTAATCGTTAATCCTCACGGCGGCCCAAATGCAAGAGACTATTGGGGATATAATCCTGAGCATCAGTTTTTAGCATCAAGAGGATATGCCGTGTTAAGCATGAACTTTAGAGGTTCTACAGGATACGGAAGGAATCATGTCAAAATGGCAAATGGCCAATGGGGCAGAAAAATGCAAGATGATGTTACAGATTCTGTAAATTGGGCTGTAGAACAAGGAATTGCTGATCCAGATAATGTATGCATATATGGAGCTAGTTACGGTGGTTATGCGGTAATGGCCGGTATTACCAAAACGCCTAAAATGTACAAATGTGCAGTTAATTATGTTGGTGTTACTGATATGGGATTACTATTCTCCAAGATGCCAAAGGTATGGGAAATCTGGGAAGAACAACAAAAAATTGAAATTGGGGACTATGATAATGACAAAGAATATCTTGACGCAGTGTCTCCTATTAACTTAGTTGATCGAATTGAAACTCCTTTATACATTGTTCATGGTGTAAGAGATTGGAGGGTTCCAATACAACATGCACAAAAGCTAAGAAGAGAACTAGAAAAAAATGGGAAAGTTGAAGGTGAAGATTTCTGGTGGATGGTAAAAACAGATGAGGGACACGGTTTTTACAAAGAAGCTAATAAAATGGAACTTTACTCAGAACTAGAAGAATTTTTCGGGAGATATTTAAAAGATAGTTAATCTAAAAAGATTCTATACCTGTAAGATTCTTACCTAATATTAAGCTGTGAATATCACTCGTACCTTCATAGGTATTCACAGCTTCTAGATTCATGCAATGTCTTATAACGTGGTATTCATCACTTATGCCATTGCCGCCATGAATATCTCTAGACATCCTCGCAATATCTAAACCTTTTTGACAATTATTTCTTTTAACAAGAGAGATCATTTCAGGTTTATATTTTTCTTCATCGATCAGTCTTCCAACTCTAAGACTGCCTTGTAAACCAAGAATAATATCTGTTTGCATATCTACAAGCCTTTTTTGAACAAGTTGTTTTGATGCAAGAGGTGCATTAAATTGGTCTCTATTAAGGGAATACTCTAAAGCAGCATCTAGGCAGAATTCTGCAGCCCCCATAGCGCCCCATGAAATTCCGTATCTAGCCATATTTAAACAAGAAAAAGGTCCCCTAAAGCTTGATACCTCTGGAAGAATCTTATCAGAGGGAACAAATACATCATTCATAAAAATTTGGCCCGTAACAGAGGCTCTTAAAGAAAACTTACCTTCAAGTTTTGGAGTATCTAAGCCTTTAGTGCCCTTCTCAACTATGAATCCTCTTAAAATATCCTGCTCATCTTTAGCCCAAATTATTAAAACATCTGCAATTGGTGAATTAGTTATCCAAGTTTTGGAACCATTTAATAAGTATCCTCCATCAGTTTCTTTGCAGTTTGTTTTCATTGAGCCAGGATCTGATCCTGCATCAGGCTCAGTTAGACCAAAACATCCAATAAGATTTCCTTTAGCCATTTCAGGTAAGAAATATTCCTTTTGCTCTTCAGAACCAAACTTATCAATTGCATGCATTGCTAAAGAAGTTTGAACACTAAATGCAGATCTATAACTTGAGTCAACTCTTTCAATTTCTCTTGCAATCAATCCATAAGATACATAGTTCACTCCAGCACATCCGTATCCTTTAATTGGAGCGCCAAGAAATCCCAAAGATCCCATTTCTTTGTAAATAGACTTATCAAATAACTCATTACGATTTGCTTTAAGTATTCTGGGCATCAACTGAGATTGGCAATACTCTCGAGCAGATTTCTGAATTATAAGTTCTTCATCTGAAAGTTGTTCTTCAAAAAGGAGTAAATCAGTATTATTCATAATTTTTCGACCCTAATAATACCAAATCTTGGCTTTGAGAACATAATAGAATTTGAATTAAGTGAATTTTCAACAATCTCGACCATTCTGTTTGAATTTCCACAAATAATTATTAAAGGAAGTTTAGATTGATATTGATAAACAAAGTCAATCACCTCATCAGGAGCTTCAAGATGCCTGACTCCGTGTAAATCTAAATGTGTAATTCCTTTTTCATCAAAGACTTTCATAAGCTAAATACATCATTAAAGTTATATAATGATTATATGGCAAAACTTCATTTCTTTTATTCAACTATGAATGCGGGTAAATCAACTGCTCTTCTTCAATCAAATCACAATTACAAAGAAAGTAATTTAAAAACATTGTTATTTGTACCAAAATCTATAGCGGATAAATCAAATGGCAAAATAGTTTCAAGAATTGGATTGCAAGCTGATGCAATAATCGTAAATAATGAATATGACTTTTATAATGAAATCAGTAAAAAACAATCTGAAAAAATAAGTTGTATATTTGTTGATGAGGCTCAGTTTTTAACTAAGAAGCAAGTCCATGGCCTTGGTAAAATTGCAGATGAATTAAATATACCTGTTATGACTTATGGGATAAGAACAGATTTTCGAGGAGAGCTATTTGAAGGAAGTCAAGAGCTACTAGCTCTAGCTGATAATCTTAAAGAACTTAAAACTATATGCAGTGAATGTGACAAGAAAGCCACCATGGTTGTAAGATTAGATTCGAATGGCAAAATTCTTCTTGAAGGAGAAAAAATTCTTATAGGTGGAATTGAGATATATAAAACTCTTTGCAGAAAACATTTTAGAGAACTAACTAAATTAATTTAATTTTGGGGAATATATGGAATATTTAAATAAACAATACTTACTTGATAAAAGACCAATTGGAATGCCTCAAGATGACTGTTGGAAACTTAATGATGAATTGATTACTTCCTTAAAAAAAAATGAAATCATAATTGAAGTTAAATACCTTTCTATTGATCCATATATGAGAGGTCGAATGAATGACTCTAAATCATACGCAGCGCCGGCAAAGATTGGCGAACCGATGACTGGAGAAACAGCAGGTATTGTTGTTGAGAGCAATTCTGATTTATTTAATGTTGGTGATAAGGTTTGTGCTCATAAAGGATGGCAAGCATATATAAAAGCAAAAGATACTGATCCTGCTTTGCTAAAAGTTCCTGATTCTAATATTGGCTTATCTTCTTTTTTAGGGACTCTGGGTATGCCAGGAAGAACTGCTTATTTTGGCCTAAACAGAGTTGGTAAACCAAAATCTGGTGAAACTCTAGTTGTGTCTGCAGCGTCTGGTGCTGTTGGAACTGTTGTGGGTCAATTGGGGAAAATATATGGATGCAATGTCATAGGTATTGCAGGCGGGCCTGAGAAATGTGAATATGTTAAGAATGTCCTTCAGTTTGACGATTGTATAGATTATAAAGCTGGTAATTTAAATGATGATCTTAAAAATGCCTGTCCAAATGGTATTGATATCTATTTTGAGAATGTAGGTGGACCTGTTTCAAAGGCTGTAGCCCCCATGCTAAATGATGGTTCAAGAGTTCCTATATGTGGTTTTATTTCGCAGTATAACGAGAAAGATATGATGAACGTTGAAACACCTTTTCATGTTTTTGGAGCACTCAATCCAAAACCAGAACACAGATTCTTTGTAGTTACTGAGTGGATGAATGAATGGGAACAAGCCACAAAAGAAATTCTTCAATTAGTTGAGAATGAAAAGATGAAGTACAGAGAAACAATAACTAAGGGATTTGAAAATGCCCCACAAGCATTAAGAGATGTTCTAACTGGTAAAAATTTTGGTAAGCAAATTATTGAAGTTTAACTAAGCTCGATTTCTCCTTTCATGTATAAGACTGCTTTTCCTGAAATTAGAACTCTAGTATCTTTATTTTTGCAATAAAGCACGCCACCCCTCTTAGATACTTGCTTTGCAACTAACTCTTTAGAGTTTAGTCTTTCTGACCAATATGGAATTAATGAAGTATGAGCTGATCCAGTAACGGGATCTTCATTGATTCCATATTTAGGACAAAAATATCTCGAAACAAAATCACATTCATTACTTTGTGCTGAGACTATAAGTCCTTGGCCCTCTAGCTTGATTAACTTGTCAAAGTCCGGTGTTAGTGCTCTTATGGCGTCTTCACTATCTAGTATTGCAAAAAGATTGATATCACCAATATAAGTCTCAATTGGCTTTACTCCAATTGAATCCGCAACCTGATCTTTTAGATCAATTTTTATTAAATTATCTTTAGGGAAATTTAACTCATATAAATCGTCATTTCTTTTAACGGATAGCTCGCCGCTTGCAGACATAAAAGTGACTTCATTTTCATCTTTATTAATTAAATTAAAATATACAAACCCTGATGCAAGTGTTGCATGTCCACATAAATCAACTTCTTTTAAAGGAGAAAACCATCTGATGTAATTTGTGTCTTTTGTTAAATTAACGAAAGCAGTCTCAGATAAATTATTTTCAGATGCGATTTTTTGCATTAATTTTTCATCATCGATATCAGTAAAAATTACAGCTGCAGGGTTTCCTGTAAATACCTTATCTGCAAAAGCATCTATAAAATAAACATCTAGCTTCATATTTAAAGCTTACTGAGAAAGAGATTTATCTCTTATTGCTTTGAATTCATTGCCTTCATACCAATTGGGATATGTATCAGCAGAATTTGCTAGATTTAAAAGAAAATCTGCAAAGATTTCAAGATCTTGTTCTATACCTGCATAATCCCAATCATCTCCAAGCTCATCACAGGTTTTGTGATAGCAACCACCTAAATAATATCCATTAACAAGCTCAATACCTTTATCTCTTCCACCATCAATCATATCTATGCCTGGGTCAGTATATAAAACAGGAATACCAATTTTTGCAAAACTAATATGATCTGATCTGTAAAAAAGACCTTTTTCAGGTTGCCAATCAGGAGACAAATATTTATTTTTTTTCTGTGCTGAAATTGACATTAAATCTTCAAGTTCAGATGCGCCATAACCAACGATTTGAATATCTTTTGCTTTTCCAAATGCAAAATAAGCGTCAAAATTTAATCCAGCTATCATTTGCGATTCATTAAATGGCATATTTTCAGCAAAATAGGCTGAACCAAGCAATCCTGATTCTTCTGCAGTAAGACCTATAAAGATTATTGATCTTTCAGTATCTCTTTTTGAAAAATATTCTGCCAATGACATCACCATTGCAACACCTGTAGCATTATCAACAGCACCATTATAAATTTCGCCATTGGAACTTATACCAAGATGATCCCAATGCGCCATTACCATTAAGTATTCGTCTGGCTTAGTGGATCCTTCAACAAACCCTACAACATTATGTGATTCTGCATATCGAATATCATTTTTTATTTTTGCTGACAATTGAAATCCATCTAATTCAAAAGGTTTAAAATCATCAGACAGAGCATAAGCTTTCATTTGATCATATGTTTTGTTGTACTTGGAAAATATCATTTCTGCTACATCTTTAGTGATCCAACCCTCAAGCTCAATTCTGTCGAGATTTTTATTTTCTATTGAAAGGTCTAATTGAGGCCCCGTGTTGCTATTCTCAACAACTTCCCAACCATATGCTGCAGGAGAAGTCTCATGAATTATTAATACTCCTGAGGCGCCCCTTCGAGCTGCCTCTTCATATTTATAGCCCCATCTTCCATAATATGTCATAGCCTTACCTTTAAATAAATTAGGGTCTTTTAATTCGAATCCAGGATCGTTTATAAGTAAAACTAAAGTCTTTCCAGTAACATCTATATCTGAATAATCTAGCCAATCATACTCAGGAGCATTTACACCATATCCAACAAATATTAAATCACTTGGTTTTAGTTCAACATCATTAACTTGTCTTTTAGTCCAATATACAAATTGTTTATTAGCTATAAGATCTATTTTTTTTCCTTCATAAGTAAGGTTAAATTCTGACATATTAGTATTAAGAGTAACTTCAGCAAGCTTTACTGGCATTAAATAAGAATCTCCGAACATGTTTAATCCCATATCCTTATATTGATCAGAGATATAATTTTTAGTCATTAATCCACCATTAGTTCCTGGTGCTCTTCCTTCAAATTCATCAGATGCAAGTTTAAATAAGTATTCTTCAAATAAACCCATACTAGGCGTGTCAGTAGTGACCTCGTTGTTACAAGAGTATAAAAAAGTAAATGTAAATAAGGCTATTAAGAATTTTTTCATACTGCAATTATATGAGTATATTTTAGTGAAGAGAATAAGTTAACCGTATATATATTGTTGACTTGAACATAATATAAAAAATTAATATAATAAGTTATAAATTTAATAAATATGCAAATACTAGATAAATTAAATAAACAAAATATTTCAGACGCCTTTGCTCTATCGATGACTAAATTCTTTAGAATAATTGCAGATACTTTTTTTGCAAAAAAATATGGACATAGAGCCGTGGTATTAGAAACCGTTGCAGGAGTACCTGGTATGGTTGCTGGTGTTTGGATGCATTTTAAAAGTCTAAGAGTAATGAAAGCTGGTTATGGTGAACAAATCAGAGAAATGCTTGCTGAAGCTGAAAATGAAAGAATGCATTTAATGTTCTTTATTGAAATTGCTAAACCTAATTATTTTGAGAGATTTATTGTTTTATTTGCACAAGTAATTTTTGGTTTATTTTATTTATTTATCTATATATTTTTTACAAGAACTGCTCACAGAATGATTGGGTATTTTGAGGATGAAGCTGTTAAAAGTTATACAGAATATTTAGAGCTTGTAGAATCAGGTAAGATTGAAAATATTCAAGCGCCAAAACTTGCTATTAATTATTACAAACTTGGTACAAATGCAAAGCTTTCAGATTTAATAAGATGTGTTAGAGCCGATGAAGAACATCACAGCGAAACAAACCATAACTACGCAGATAACTTATAGTTTTATTCTGTAGAAATTCTCAACTGTATT
>QOPE01000014.1 GCA_003331565.1 SAR86 cluster bacterium
ATTGTATAATCTAGTTTATAAATTGGACATTCACATGCTTAAAAAAATTCTTCCCAAATTATTCCTTTTTTGTTTTTTATATTTAAATACTGAATTTGTTTTTGCACAATCTAGCTCTTTAGATGAGGACTTTCTTGAAAGTTTACCACCTTCTGTTAAAGATGAACTTGAACTTCAAAATGAGATAAAAGAAGAAACGGATTTGGAGCAATTATTTCAAAGTGATACTTCCCAGAAGACAAATAAATATATCCTAGAAAAACTTAAGTCACAATTAGAGGAGCTTGAAAACAGGCTTGATAATACAAATCAAAATGAAAACAATCTAACAAGATTTGGGTCGGAGATTTTTTCTTCACTTCAAAGCACTTTTACTCCTATCAATGTTCCCGTTGTGCCATCAGAATATTTTTTAGGTTTTGGTGATAAGTTGTCTGTCTCATTTTATGGTCAATTAAGTGAAAATTATGAACTATTTATAAATAGAGATGGAACCTTGACCGTTCCCGAATTTGGAAAAATTTCTCTAAACAACAAAACATTAGATGAGGCTAGGAATGAAATAAGAAGACTAATTAATGAATCAGCTATAGGCGTAAATGTTGAATTAGATTTAATTGAAATGAGAGAAATTCAGGTTGCTGTTCTCGGCAGAGCAAAGAATCCAGGCATATACACTGTTAGCGCAAACTCTAACATTTTATCAATACTTAATATTGCAGGAGGCATATCAGATTCAGGCTCTTTTAGGTCTATTGCGTTAATGAGGGATGGGAAACTCATCTCCAAATATGATTTATATGATATTTTTGTTTTTGGAAAATTGCCTTTAAATATGAGGGTACGTTCTGGAGATGTAATACTAGTCGATCCAGTTAAGAAACTTATTCCAGTTACAGGTGGCGTAAATTTACCTGCTATCTATGAAATTAAAGATGGCGAGTCACTACAAGACTTACTTAAATTTGCGGGAGATTTAAGTGATAGCTTTAAAGGCTTTAATTATGTTGAGGTAAAAAAGTATTCTGTAGATAAATACCAAATTACTAAAGTTCAGAAAGATAATTTTAATAATTATATTATTAATTCTAGGGACTCTGTTCTTGTACCTTATTACCAGAGTGATCCAATATTCCTTGAAGAGGTAACTATTTCTGGCATGGTTAATAAACCAGGCAAATATTTTATACAAGATGGTGATACCCTTACAGATCTAATAAATAAAGCTGGTGGTTATAAAGAAGGTGCATATGAATTTGGTATTTCATTATTTAGAGAATCAGCTCTAAATACTGAAAGGGAATTTGCTGAATTAAATTATGCAGAGGCAGTCAATTACATTGTTTCAAGCCTTGGCAGACCAGGAGTAAACATTGGGCCTCAAGCATTAGATTTTGTTGTAG
The DNA here is from genome assembly GCA_003331565.1 of SAR86 cluster bacterium. GTDB lineage: Bacteria > Pseudomonadota > Gammaproteobacteria > Magnimaribacterales > D2472 > MED-G82. The sequence continues at coordinate 1,404 of QOPE01000014.1, forward strand.
AAGAATTAAGATCTAGAAGATCAAAAGGCAGATTGGTCATGGATTATGACTTCTTAGCTGCGCAACAAAACCAAGCTCTAGATATTGAATTGATTCATGGAGACCAAATTTACATTCCAAAACTTGAGCGGGTTGTATATTTAGTTGGAGAATTTCATAATCCAGCTAATCATACCTTTAATCCATCTAGTAGCATTAAGGACTATGTGCATGCATCAGGCGGAATGAAAGAAGATGCCTATGAAAATTTGATTGTAATTGATCCAGATGGATCATCCTCTCTCTATAAGACTAAATTCTTTGCTAATAATGATAATACAATCTATCCAGGATCTGTAATTTATGCTCCTAGAGACATCGGACAGTTGGATGGTATAAGTTACGCATCTGCTGTAGCTCCCATCCTAAGCAGCCTTGCATTATCCTTGGCTTCTTTAAACTCTATTAGTGATTAAAAGCCTTAATGGATTTTTTTCTCTTAAAAAGAAGTTTTATTACTGCGCTCTTATTTTTTTTTAGTAGTTCCATCTATAGTTCAATAAATGACTATATTTACCCCAAATCAGATTATCCAAGTTATAGCAATTATGGCACTACTGGCCTAATACAGCTCCCTACTGCAAGGATGATGCCTGCCGGTAGTCTTGCGTTGAGCTGGTCTGACATTGATCCCTATTTAAGAGGCTCTATAATTGCGTATCCGTTTAGCTGGTTAGAAGCATCCTACCAATATACTGATATTAATAACGCTTTATATAGTGATGTAACCTCATTTAGTGGAAATCAGACATATAAAGATAAAAGCTTTGATTTTAAAATAAAGTTAATTAATGAGGGAGTTTACCTTCCTGATATATCAGTGGGTGGAAGAGATTTAGCAGGAACGGGAATATTTTCATCTGAATATCTCGTAGGTACAAAAAGATTTAGTAATTTAGATTTTACCTTGGGTATTGGATGGGGAATGCTTTCTAAAGATAAACTGTCTAATCCATTTGAAGTGCTATCTGATCGATTTAAAAGTAGAGAGTATGAAACAGATACACTCGGCGGTGACTTTAATGTTGATTCTTTTTTTAGTGGTCCTGCATCACTGTTTGGTGGAATAGAGTATTTCGTTCCAAATAGCAGAGGTATGAGAATTAAGCTTGAATATGATGCAACTGATTATGATTTAGAGGGTTTTCCGGATGGCAATAAATCATTTAAATTTGCATTCAAGCCAGTTAAAAGACCTGATTCTAGGGTAAATGTCGGGATTGTTTATCCTGTATCAAATAATCTTCATTTTAAATTAAGTTATGTGAAGGGAAATACATTAAGTTTTGGTTTTTCATTTCAAGCTGCCCTGGGAGGAAAACATGCATTTACTAAAAAAAATGACCCTCCTAAACAAATTGAAAATGCTAACATTATTAAAAAGGTCAATGAAAAAAAAGATGAGTTCGTGTACCTTACATCTTTAAAATATCTTGCTGAAGAGAAATTATATTTACAGCATGCCGATATCAGCAATGATGAATTGCATGTAGTTTACACCCAATCAAATCATCAAAGTCATGCCAGGAGTTCAGGTAGAGCATTAAGAGTGCTTGATCAGATTGCTCCAGATTCAATCAAGTCTTTGAGAGCCTCAAATATAAATGCTGGCATGGGTATGTATTCTATTTCGATGCCGCGCTCTGAATATCAAAAAAATGAAAAAAATAATCTTCATGTTCTTGCAAAAGAAAGTGTTGAGCTAGCATCATTTGAATACAAGCAAAAAGATTACAGTTTTAATCCTGAAGTTGGCTTTCCAGCAACTTTTTGGAGAGTTACGCCATCCTTAAAATCACAAATTGGTGGTCCTGATGGATTTTATTTTGGAGGCCTTGGAATTGCTTTTCAATCAGAAACTTTATTTAGAAGAAATATTAGCTGGTTGAATTCAGTAACACACGGAATATATGATAACTTTGATGATCTTAAACTTGAATCGGATAGTATTATTCCTCATGTAAGGACTGATATTGTTAAGTACTTAAAACAAAGTACTGGATTAGCGATTACTAGATCACAATTAAATTATTTCTCTAAAATATCTGACCAGACTTATATTAAATTTTCAGGAGGAATTTTTGAGCCTATGTTTAGTGGGTTTGGCGGCGAGATTTTATATAGACCTTTTAATGGAAACTATGGCATAGGTGCAGAAATATGGAGAGCTTATCAACGACAATATAATCAACTATTTGGAATTAGGGATTATAGGATTAATACTGGGCACATAAACTTTTATTACAAGGAACCTCGTTCTGAAGTAATAATCGCTCTTAAAGGTGGTAGATTTTTAGCAGGGGACTCAGGAGTTAATTTTGATTTTTCTAGACGTTTTAAAAGTGGTTTAAGGATTGGCGCATTCTTTTCACTAACTGACATATCTAAAACTGAATTTGGAGAAGGTAGTTTTGATAAAGGGTTTTATTTTTATGTTCCTATTGAGCTCTTTTCTACAAAATATTCAAAAAGAAATACAGGGTTTGGTTTACGTCCAATTACTAGAGATGGAGCACAGTATTTAATTCATGGACTTAACTTATGGGGCGTTACTGAACAAGCTCAATCAGTTAATATATCAAGAGACTTTGATGATTTTTATGACTAAAAGATCTATTTTTCTTGGTTTGGTCCTGCCTTTGGTAGCCTCATGTAGCTTGAATTACAACACTGCCTCACAAGTTATACCAGCAGTCTCAGCATCAATCTTTGGTGTAGATGACATAGATGTAACTGATGAAATGATCATGAATAGGAGATTGTCATTTGTAAAAATTAATTTTGGTAAATCTTCAGTTGGCTTAATGAGTTTATTAAGCATTTCTTCTAACAATGTTTATGAATGGATATCTGAAGATGATGTGAGAATCTATACTTTTAATGGAAAAATAATAAAAACTCTAAATTTAAATAGCGGTGGGGTTTCAATCCAAAATGGTACAGCATTTCTAGAAAAAGAGGTCGATGGCATTTATGACATAAACCTCCATCAGCCTGAGGCGTTTGTAACTCAAGATTATAGTATTTCAAAAGAGCTTGATGAGTCTGGGAATATTCTTATAAAGGAATTCGTAAAAACAAATGGGTTTAAGTGGGAATATACCAATACATATTTATATTCAGATGAATTAGTACCGATTCAAAGTGAGCAAGAAATTCATCCAAATATTCCTAAAGTAAAACTTACGTTTTACTTTAAGAATAATTAAATGAAAATTATGAATTAATCGCCTGGAGCTGTAGCTGTAGTTGTAACAACACCAGTATTTTCTACATCTACAACAATGGGTACTTCGACTGTTACTGGAACAATTGCTTCAACATCAGCTTCGATTTCCATCTCAAGATAGAACTCATCTCCAGTCTCAGCAATACCGTCATTCTCACCAGTACCTACACCATCGTTCTCAGCAAGTGAGGTGTCATAAAGAATGCCGGTTTGAGTAGCAACAGTTAGTGTCACTGTAGTTGTATCTGTTGTTGTATTTGTGCTTGTGTTAGTGGTCGTATTAGTAGTGGTATTAGTAGGCACCATGGACGACACTTCAGTACCAATTTCAACTATTTTAGTCGGTGGTGGAGTAGGTGCAGCTGTTGTTGGAGGTTGAGTTGTAGGTGGAACTGTTGGTGGAAGCGTAGGAACTGGAGCTGGATCAGATGAACTTCCGTCACCGGCAACTGCTGCAATCGCCGCAGCTGCAGCAACTGCTGCTGCAATAGCACCGGCGCTTAATTGACCTGAAGCTTCTTCTTTTGCTGCATTTTCGTCTCCATTAGCAGAGCTATTTTCCTGAGCAATTATGTTACCTCCAAAAAATGAAGCAACAAATGCAACTATGTATGTATAAAAGTGTCTGATCTTAAATTTTAATTTAGCCATTTTATCTCCGGTTAAAAGCTATTTTAGTTTCAATCTTATATGATTACAACAAAATATTGTACTAAATAATCCTGTTAAAATACCAAACAGGAACGACATAATACAATAAACATAAAAAAATGTGTATCTTTTACCTTTTTATTTAAGAAATCAATAAATTCAGATAATATTGAATATGAATGATAAATACGGGATGTAGCGCAGCCTGGTAGCGCACCACACTGGGGGTGTGGTGGTCGTCGGTTCAAATCCGGCCATCCCGACCAATTATTTTACTTTGTTTATAACTTCCTCTGCGTACCAGTTTATTTCTGCAATCATGCCCTCGAGAGTTCTATCATCAGGACCGCCCTCATAGGCATTTCTAAAGGCAACAATCACCTCAGTTGCCCCAAGACTTTCTAGCTGTTTTACTCCGTCAGGTGAATATGCAGCCTCACCCATAACCTGGAATTGATAGTTAGGGTGATCTAATGTTCCAAATTCATCTCTATAGCTATTTATTTTGTTGATTAGTATTTCAGTTTCTTCAAGTGTGAGTCCTGCACTAATCCAACCATCACCAATTCTTGCTGCTCTTTTTAATGCAAGATTTGAATGCCCTCCAATTAATATTGGAACCGGTTTTGTTGGAACAGGGCATAGTTTTAGTTCAGGAATATCATAGAACTCTCCCTTGTAACCAAAGTAACTTCCATTCATTAGTCCCTTTAAGATATCAATTTGTTCATCCATTCTTTTACCACGTTTTTCCCAACGTTCTCCAGTTGCTAAAAAGTCTTCATACCAGGGACTAACACCAATACCAAAGTGAAATCTATTATTTGTCATTACTCCAAGCGTGGTAACAAACTTGGCAGTTGTCACCGCTTGTCTTGGTGCAAGTTTGTAAACGGATGTAGAGAACTCAAGCTTTGAAGTTACCGCTGCTATGGCAGGAATAATACTAAAGGGCTCTAAAAAAGGAACTCCATCAAGGAATTCTCTAGAACCATCATCATTATATGGATATGTAGAATCACATTCTTTTGGATAACAAATACTATCTGGAAAAGTTATAACATCAAATCCTGCAGCTTCAGCTGCTTTTCCAAGCTCAAGATAGAACGAAGGATCACACATAGATGGATGGTAAGCAAATTTCATATTTAGCCTCTTTTAGTATGGGGTTATTTAAATAATTTACTTATAATAAACCACACGGGAATTAATTTTGAGTCAAAACAAGCAAATAACTGAAGATTACGAGCTTCAAGAGTGGCTAGAGGCACTTGACAACGTTATCAATGAAAGTGGATCAGATAGAGCATCAGAAATACTTAGTGAACTAGCTTCCAAACTCACTGCTTCTGGAACTATACCCACGTTTAATCTTACAACTCCATTTAGAAATACCATATCAATTTCAGACGAGGCTAGAATGCCCGGCGACTTATTTTTAGAGAGAAAAATTCGTTCCTATATTAGATGGAATGCACTAGCAATGGTCCTGAAGGCTAACAAATCTGAGGATGACTTAGGTGGACATATTTCAACATTTTCATCAGCTGCAACTCTTTATGATGTTGGTTTCAATTATTTCTTTAAAGGTAATGATAGCGGAGAAGCAGATCTAATATATTTTCAAGGACATTGCTCTCCAGGAATTTATGCTAGGAGTTTTCTTGAGGGGAGATTAACAGAGAAAGATTTAGATAATTTTAGAAGAGAGGTAGATAAGCCAGGAATATCATCATATCCACATCCTTGGTTGATGCCTGACTATTGGCAATTTCCAACGGTTTCAATGGGTCTGGGCCCAATAATGGGTATTTATCAAGCTCACGTGATGAGATATTTATCTGCAAGAGGCCTTATTGAAAGAGGTAACAGGAAAGTATGGGTTTTTTGTGGAGATGGTGAAATGGATGAGCCAGAGTCAAAGGGCGCCATTGGCTTGGCTGGTAGAGAAAGCTTAGAGAACTTAATATTTGTTATAAATTGTAATCTTCAAAGGTTAGATGGTCCTGTTAGAGGAAATCATAAAATTATTCAGGAGCTCGAAAGAGAATTTAGGGGTTCTGGTTGGAATGTGTTAAAAGTAGTTTGGGGTAGGCATTGGGATCAGATTCTTTCAAGAGATGGAAAAGGAAAACTCCAAAGACTTATGGATGCTGTTGTCGATGGCGAACTTCAAAACTTCAAAGCAAAGGGCGGAGCTTACACTCGGAAAAAGTTTTTTGGCCAAGATCCCGAAGTCCTAAAGATGGTTGAAGATCTTACCGATGAGGATATTTATAAATTAAATAGAGGAGGGCATGATCCTTATAAGGTTTATGCAGCCTATCACAAGGCTGTTAATACCAAAGGTGCTCCAACAGTTATCCTTGCTCTAACAACTAAAGGTTATGGAACTGGATCAAGAGAGGCAGATAACACTACTCACCAGGTTAAAAAGCTTACAAATGATAATCTAAAAGCTTTTAGAGATAGATTTGATATTCCAGTTTTAGATAAAGATTTAGAAAAACTTCCCTATATTAAATTTCCAAAGAATTCAAAAGAATATAAGTACTTAAAAGAATCAAGAGAAAAACTTGGAGGGGCAATTCCCGCAAGGATTTTTGATGATAGCCCATTAAAAAAACCCTCTTTGGAGCATTTTGAAAAATATCTTGATGGTTCAGGTGATAAGAAAATTTCAACAACAATGACCTTTGTTAGGCTCATGACTGACTTAATAAAAGATAAGAATATCGGAGATAGGATAGTCCCAATCGTTCCAGATGAGGCAAGAACATTTGGAATGGAAGCACTTTTCAGGCAGATTGGTATTTACTCATCTGAGGGTCAAAAATATCAACCAGAGGATGCAGATCAGGTTATGTGGTATAAGGAGAGCAAGGAAGGAGTAATGCTTGAAGAGGGCATAACTGAAGCAGGAGCATTTTCTGCTTGGCTAGCATTAGCAACTTCCTACGCAAACTATAACCTCCCAATGATTCCAATATATCTTTTTTACTCCATGTTTGGCTTTCAAAGAATTCATGATTTAGCTTGGGCAGCAGGTGATTCTCAAGCAAGAGGCTTTTTAATTGGAGCTACATCAGGCAGAACAACTCTGAATGGTGAAGGTCTTCAACATCAGGATGGACACTCTCATTTGCTTTCAGCAACTATACCTAATTGCTTGTCCTACGATCCGGCATTTGGCTATGAGCTATCAGTGATAACGCGTCATGGTATTGAAGAAATGTATTGCAAGCGGAAAAAAGTCTTTTATTACTTAACTATTACAAATGAAAATTACGTTCAGCCATCTCAACCAAAAGGATCTGATGAGGGAATCATTAAGGGCATTTATTGTCTTGAAAAAGAAAAATCACCTGCTGTAAAGCTTCTTGGTTCTGGGGCAATATTAAATGAGTCAATTAAGGCAAAGGAAATGCTTAATAAGTTTGGTATAAGCGCGGAAGTATGGAGTGCAACAAGCTTCAATTTGCTAAGAAAAGATGGCATGGAAACAGAAAGAGAAAAAATTATGAATCCTTTGTCAAAAAGAGAAACTTATTTAGATGAAGTTTTCAATGATTCAAAAGTCCCAGTGGTTGCTTCAACAGATTATATGCGTGCATATGCTGAACAGATCAGACCATATCTTTCCTCGGATTACTATGTTTTGGGAACAGATGGTTTTGGTAGAAGCGATTCTAGGCAAAGATTAAGAGAGTTTTTTGAGGTAGATGCAAACACAATCGTTCAAACCAGCGCATATGCATTACATAAATCAGAAATTATAACTAAGCAAAAACTAAACTCAATATATAAAAAATTAGGCATCAAAAAAGATAAGCCAAATCCATGGGAAGTGTAATTTGAAAAAAATTGTACAAGTTCCTGATCTTGGTGATGCAAATGAAGTTGAAGTGATAGAAGTTTGTGTAAAAAAAGGGGATGTGATTTCAGCTGATGATCCATTAATTGTTCTTGAATCTGAAAAAGCCGCAATGGAGGTTCCCTCACCTGAAGCTGGGAAAATTGTTGATATAAAAATAACTTTGGGAGATCAAGTATCAAAGGGCGACTCCATTCTTGAGATTGAGTTTCAAGAAATTAGCGCCGGCAAAAAATCTAATCAATCCAAAACCAGTAATCTTAATGAATCAAAAGCTATTCAAAGCATACCTATTCCAGATTTAGGTGATGCTGAGGATGTTGAGGTCATTGAGCTTTGCGTCAAGGTTGGAGATAAAGTAAATCAAGATGACTCAATTATAGTTCTCGAATCAGAAAAAGCTGCAATGGAGGTTCCAACCCCAGTTGAAGGTGTTATAAAAAAAATCAATGTAGATATTGGAGATAAGGTTTCTGAAGGAAATATTTTTTTAGAAGTTGAAACTGTAGCGTCCTCATTACCGATTCCCGACAAAGAAATCTCTCCACCTGAAGCCGAGGTTCCTGCTGAAGGTGATGCGCAAAAAAATACCGGTGCAACTCTCAGCGAACCTCAACCAGTTACCCAGTCAAAATTTAATGTATATGCGGGTCCTGCGGTAAGAAAGCTTGCTAGAGAATTTGGAATAGATCTAAATTTGATTCAACCTACAGGTCCCAAAGGAAGAATTTTAAAAACTGACTTACATAGATTTGTTCAGAGGAAGTTATCTGGACAAGAATCTTCAGGTTTTAAATTCAATCAGCCAAATGTTGATTATTCTCAGTGGGGTAAGATAGAAGAAAAATCGTTTACTAAATTCGAAAAAACTGCTCTAAAGAATTTACATAATTCATGGATAAATATTCCTCATGTAACCCAGCATCATGAAATAGATTTTTCATTGGTTTCAGGTATCAGAAAATCTAAAAAAAAGGAAAATATAAGCATTTCCCCTTTAGCATTCATCGTTTATGCAGTTTCAAAACTGCTCAAGGACTTTCCATTACTTAACTCTTCTCTGAGTGAAAGTGTAGATGGCTACATTTCCAAAGATTATGTAAATATTGGAATAGCCGTTGATACAGAACGAGGATTAATGGTTCCAAACATTAAGAATGCGGATAAATTATCTGTTCAAGAGATATCGGAGAACATTAATGAGCTTGCACAAAAAGCAAAGAATAAGAGGATTAAACCAGAGGACCTAAAGGGAGCAACTTTTAGCATTTCTTCACTTGGAAATATTGGTGGTGGATTTTTTACCCCTATTATCAATCCTCCTGAGGTTGCAATCTTGGGCCTTTCTAAAACCTATCAAAAACCATATTTAAGTTCTTCAAAAAGCTTAAAAGAAAAAGAAGTTTTGCCAGTCTCGCTATCTTATGATCATAGGCTTATAAATGGTGTTTATGGCGCACAGTTTGTTACATCGCTAGATGCTATACTTCAAGATGCTAAATTATTTAAAAAAATATGACAGATAGAAATTTTAAAGATGGTTGCGTATTTGTTATAGGGGGTACAGGAGGGGTTGGCTCTGCATGCGTGAAGAGCTTTCATGAAGCAGGTGCAAATGTTGTTTTTTCATATAATTCAAATCTTGAGGAAGCAAAAAATATAGAAGATGCGCATAATGGAGTAGCATCTATACAGCTAAATTTAATTGATGAAGATTCAGTTAAAAATTGTATAGCCAAAATCAGCAAAGAGCATAATGGCATTAATACAGTTATTAACGCGGCTGGTTTTAATATTCCTCAAAAATATATATCTGAGATTGACTCAAAATTATGGAGAGACGTTATTGAGTCTGATATAAATGGTTTTTTTAATCTTGTCCATCATAGTCTTCCTGAACTTCGCAAATCTAAAGGATCAATAGTATTTATTAGTTCAGCTGGTTTATTTAGGTATCCACCAGGTGATGTATTATCTGTTGCACCCAAAGCAACCATTGAGCATTTAATTAAAGGAATTGCCAAAGAAGAGGGGGTAAATGGCGTAAGAGCTAATTCAATTGCCTTGGGTGTTATTGATGCCGGAATTTTCCATAGACTTCTAAATGAGAAAAACACATTTTTTGACGAGGCTTGGCATGAAGCAGTGTTGAATAATCTTGCTTTAAAAAGATTTGGACAAGCTAACGAAGTATCTGAAACAGCGCTATTTTTGGCATCATCTAAAGCAGCTTATATTACAGGCCACTGTATACCAGTTGACGGCGGTTATCACCTATAAGCAATTAAACAAAATAATCTGTATTTTCAACGCCTAGCTGCATGGCACCAAAATTACGGCTAAAGCCTACAGGATTATTTGCCACGTGAGCCCTTGCAGTATGAACATCTAAAAATAATTTTTGTATTTCACTTCCAAGGAAAACTGATGCACCTCCTGCATTAGCAAAAAGCTTATCAACAACACTTAGGCATTTCTCAAGGACTAGGGATGCATCATATCTAAACTTAACCCTATCAATTAAGGGTATGCCACCTTGGTTACCAGCCAAATCTGTCATGACATCATAATTTCTGAACATAACTGTTTCGATAGCATCTAATTCAGCATGTGCATCGGCAACAAGGGTTTGGGTGTGAGTATCACCTGCAAGTTTTGCAGGATCACTTGATGCCTTATTGTTTGCACCTTCAATAAATAACTCAAGCATTCTTTTGGTTGCACCTATTGCAGGAGTGGATACTGCTCGCACGAATAATTGGCCCCATGGAATTTTAAATAGATCATTTTTATTAACTTCATATCCAGGATTAGTGAGATTGAATCCGTCAGATTGTTTATGGGTTCTGTATTCTGGTACAAAAACATCTTTCACTATGACATCCTGACTTCCGGTAGCTTTGAGTCCCATTGAATGCCAGGTGTCATTAATTTCATAATCTTCTCTAGGCAACAAAAATGTTCTGTATTCTGGTGCACCGCCCTCAGGAGGAAAAACAAGCGCACCTAGTAATGCCCATTCGCAATGCTCTGAACCACTAGACCACTGCCAATGACCAGAAAGTTTGAAACCACCATCAACTACTTCAACTTGACCTAATGGAGCATAAGACGAAGAGACTAGGGTGTCAGGATCATCTCCATAAACTTCCTTTTGTGCTTTAACATCATAAAGAGCCAATTGGAATGGATGGATTCCAACAACGCCCAGAACCCAGGCTGTAGACATACATCCTTGCGCAACTCTAATCTGAACCTCTGAAAAAGTATGTGGATCTAACTCATATCCACCATATTTTTTTGATTGAAGTATTTTAAAAAAGCCAGCTTCTTTAAAATCTTGAATTGTTTCTTTAGGAATCCTCCTGTCACTGTTTGCAGAATTAGATCTTTCTCTTAAAACAGGTATCATTGCCTCAGCTTTTGCAATAAGCTCATCATGCAGCGATTGATTAGTCCTTTCAGTTTGTGTTGAAAATTTGTATGACATATTATTTATACCTCGAACTTAATTTTAATGGTTAGATTCCATTAAACAATTAATAATTACGTAATATAAATATTATTAATTACGTAAAAATATAATATTTATATTTTATAACATGACTTTAAGCAAATATATTTACTCATATAATAGATTATTTTATCTGTGTATATTATTACTGATACCATTTTTCATTCATGCTAATGTCAGCGTTTTAACTACGTCAGGATTAAGTAATGCAATTAAAAGCGATGGTGTCTATGTTTGGAAAAATATACCCTATGCAAAACCACCTGTTGGTGATTTAAGATGGAAAGCTCCACAAGAAATTTCATCTACAAATAAGGTTTTATCCGGTAATGGAAGTGCCTGTATACAGGAGCCATCTAGGTATGCAGGTCTAGAGGGAGAGGGTGTAGTTGGATCAGAGGACTGTCTGTATCTTAACATTTATAAGCCAGAAAAAAATAGTAACGATAAATTACCTGTTATGTTTTGGATCCACGGTGGTGGCAATACAACTGGAACAAAAGATTATTATAATTTTTCAAAATTATCTTCCTCCAAGGGAATTGTTGTTGTAGTAATAAATTACAGACTTGGTCCTCTAGGATGGTTTCGCCATCCAGCAATTCAATCTCTTCAAGATGGGATTGATAAATCTTCAAATTTTGGAACTTTGGACATCATTATGGCACTTAAGTGGGTTCAAAAAAATATACACAACTTCGATGGCGATAAAAATAATGTAACAATTTTTGGGGAATCCGCAGGTGGGCATAATGTAATGACAATGTTGGCAACGCCACTTTCCAATGGACTTTTTCATAAAGCTATTTCTCAATCAGGATATACGACTTCTTATACAGCTGAACAATCTCTTGGAGTCTCAAGCAACAATTCAGTAATTAACGATTTTGGCTCATTAAATGTATTTAGCAATGCTTCTGTCTTGAAGATAACTGATGGTGTTATCAAAAACTTTAATGAACTTGATTTGCAATCTCAAAGACGGTTTTTAAAAAACCTAAAAGCAGAGGATTTTCTTTCAATATACCTTGAACTAGAGAAAGAAACATTCGACTACATACCATTGGTCAATAGAGATGGAATTGTAATTCCAAATGAAGGAATACTATCTGCTCTTGGAAATAACAAATATGCAAAAAATGTGCCTGTAATTTTTGGTTCCAACAAGGATGAATTATCTTTGTGGCTTGGTGTAAACAATTATTTTTCTGAAAGAACCTATCCATTCACTAGACTAATACCAATCTCAAAAATTGAATTAAAAAATCCTGACCTATATAAGCTATGGCTGAGTGTTAGATCTGAGGCTTGGAAACTCAGAGGAGTTGATGAACCGCTTCTTCAGCTTGAAAAAGCAGGCTATAAAAATACTTATGCCTATAGATTTGACTGGGATGATCAAAAGAAAAGTTTTTTTGCAGACTTTCCAAATATGATAGGTGCTGCACATGGCCTTGAAATTGCTTTTCTCACAACAGAATATAAGTTTGGACCAGTTTCTAGTTATGTTTATCCAAAGACTGACGAAAGAGATCAGATGGAAGAAACTTTTTTAAGTGCATGGTCAAACTTTGCAAAAAAAGGAGAACCTATTATTGAAAATGCTAAAGTTCAGTGGGAAAAATATACATCTTCTGAACAAGCTTTTATGGTCCTTGATAATTTAAAGCAATTACGTTCAATATCTGATAAAAAAAATATGGACGACATCTTAAGTTTTGCAAACACCAATGTTGCCACTGATCTAGAGAAATGCCTCTTGGTTAGAGAAACAGTCATTAATATAGGAGATCCTAATGTGTCACTTCTTAATAATTGGAATAATGGATCATGTAATAGGTTTGATCTTGAATTTGAGCTAAGAAAAATTGAAGATGACTTAATCAGTAAATATGGCCAAGTTTCAGTATTCTAAAAGTTTTCTATTTCTATTCCTCTTTGGGTTGATTGGATGCGGTTCAGATGTACCTCCAGGTTCCGTGGAAGGTGATCCTCGAAATGAAAACAAGATCTATGAATCTGATTTGAAGTTTTACAAGACTAAGGAGAACTTATTTCAATCCTCACAAGAAGTTATTGATGACACCCAAATTCTTTTTGGTGATCTGCATGTACATACTACATATTCCATAGATGCTTTTACATTGGAATTGCCAATGATGGGTTTGCAAGGAGTTCACGATAGTTCTATGGCATGTGACTTTGCAAGATATTGCGCAAACTTAGATTTTTTTAGTTTCAATGATCATGCAGAAAGCTTAACGCCCGAGCATTGGCGAGATCAAAAAGAAATTGTTCAGCAATGCAACATAAATTCCACTGATTCAGTTACAGCTGATTTGACTGTTTTTCCAGGCTGGGAATGGACACAAATAGGCAACACTCCTGAAAATCATTGGGGCCACAGAAATGTTATTTTTAAGGATTTAGATTCTTTGCCTGCTCGACCAATAGGATCTAGAACTCCGGAGTCTGGGCTAGGAGTATTTAATATGACAAGGCAAGCAATCAATGCAAGATGGATAGATCCATTAAACTTTAAAAGATACTCTGATTTAGAATGGTTGCTTGATAGAGTCGCCGAGATACCCTTTTGTGATAATCAATCAAGCGTCCATGAGCTTCCTCTTGATTGTTACGAATATGCAGAAACACCTAGAGATCTTTTTAGCAAACTTGATGAATGGGGCCATGATTCAATAGTTATACCTCATGGAACATCTTGGGGCTTTCATGTTCCTTACAATACATCCTGGGATAATAGATTGAATAAACAGGGCCATGACCCTAAAAAACAAATTCTTCTTGAGGTTATGTCAGGACATGGAAACAGTGAAGAGTTTAAAAGTTTTTTTGGTGCTGGATTGAATGATGATGGATCAATGTTATGTCCAGAGCCAACCAGTGACTTTTTGCCTTGTTGCTGGCAAGCGGGAGAGATGATGAAGGCAAGATGTGAGGGTTTATCTGAAGCTGAGTGCTCTGCAAGAGTTGAGCTCGCCAAACAATATACACTTGAGGCAGGACCTTACTCTAATATGGTATTCCCAGAAGCTGAACCCGAAGAGTGGTTAAACTGCAATCAGTGCACAGATTGCTTCAAGCCTGCTTTTAATTATAGGCCAAAGCAATCTGCACAATATGCACTAGCTTTAACTAATTTCTCTGAGGATGATCAGAGATATAATTTTGGATTCATAGCCTCCACTGATGATCACACCGCAAGACCTGGAACAGGTTATAAACAATATGAACGTCGCAAAATGACATTTGCCGCAGGTGTAAAATCTTCTCTCTTTGATTATAAGTATCCCGCAGAAGATCCTAATTTTCCTGAATTACCCAGCACTCTTCCTGGAGAATCTCAAACAGATAGCGAAAGGAATTCAAGCTTTGCTTATCCTGGTGGACTTGTAGCCGTGCATTCAAAATCAAGATCTCGTGATGATATTTGGCAAGCATTGAAGGATAAGAATGTATACGGTACTTCTGGCCCAAGAATATTGCTCTGGTTCGATTTATTGAATGGGCCAAATGGCGAGGCTTCGATGGGGAGTGCAGTTACAATGATTTCTAATCCTACATTTAGAGTCAAAGCTGCAGGCAGCTTCAAACAAATTCCAGGCTGTCCTGAGTATTCGATTGATTCACTTTCAGAAGAAAGATTGGATTATTTGTGCTCAGGAGAATGCTATAACCCAAGTTCAGACAGATATTTGATTGATAGAATTGAGATAATCAAAATTACCCCACAGGAATATCAAGGCGAGCCCATAGAACCTCTAATTCAAGATAGATGGAAGGTTATTGACTGCCCTAAATCAAATTCAGGATGCGTGGTTGAATTTGAAGATTCCGAATACTCAAGAGACAGCACATATTATGTAAGAGCAATTCAGGGAGGGACACTTGCCATTAATGGTGAGAATATAACTATTGACGGTGGCGGAGAAGTAAATATTTGTAAAGGTAGTTATAAAACAAATTTAAACGATGATTGTCTTTCAATGACTGAAGAAAGAGCATGGTCTTCACCTATTTATCTATCCAAGCCCTAGATTTTTTATCTTAACTAAATCACTTCTTTTGATTTTAAGAAGGTCACCAATCTGCATGAACAAACTTTCTTCATAGGGATCAACAATGCCATCTGCTAATATAACTTCCCAAATTGCCTTTAAAGCCTCAATCTTATTATCTTTATTCGAGCTTGTATTAATAATTTCTATAAAGGGGTGGAGCGAGCTTTCGTTTTCAGCCTCGTCAGAAAGCCTATTCAAATTTTCAAGGAAGTTATCATCACCATAAATTTTTTTATAGTTCTTCTTTATCTGATTTAATTCAGAATCATCAATTTTTCCATCAAGTCTGGCGATTTCAAGCATTAAAATAATATATGCTTCTTCAACGCTTTCTTTATCGTTATTGCCATCGATAATCTTAATTTTCTTCTTGAATAAATTAATCATTTTTTAAAAGCAACCTATTGAAAAGGAAGTAGCTTAATCCAAGAAGTATAAAAAGATAAAGGGATAAGTTCGAATTTAGGTAGTTCTCAGCATATAAACCTAATGCCATCATTGACATTGAGAGGATTACCATTAACGAAAGAACATTTGACCCAGAGAGACCCTTCTCAATTAAGAGGTGATGTAAGTGGTTTCTCTCAGCACTAAAAATTTTTTGTTTCCTGCTTAATCGATCAAATATTACATAAATACAGTCACACAAAGGAATAAAAACTAACCATAAGGCATTTACAGGATTAAAGAAGCTGTTCTCAGAAGATGATAAGTAAATGCATGACCATGCTATAAAAAAACCAAGAAAAGATGAACCATTATCCCCAAGAAAGACTCTTCTCTTCACACCAAAAGCACCAAGGTTGTACATTAAAAAACCAAACAATGCTCCAAGGGTGATAATAAATGCGTAATTAATTACATCCAAGCCTGTCAAGATTATGAATCCAACTAGCGCAGAACATATCATTGCTGCACATAAACCATTAAGTCCATCAATCATGTTAAATGCATTGATGATCCCTGTTACGCAAAATATTGTGAAGGGGATTCCCCATGCGCCCAGCTTTATCACTTGGTCGTTTATGGTAATTCCAATTTCATCTATATAAATACCAGTTGCCATTATGAAAAAGAAATTTATAACTATATGAAATAAGATTCTGTACTTAGCAGGTATACCTCTAGCATCATCAAACACAGTAAAAATTTGGAGCGCTAAACCAAATAAAATAAAAAAGAGAATAAAGTTATTTATTTCAAATGAATTATTTGTATCAAATATAAAACTGTTAGTTGAATTATCAAAATTATTATCATCATCTAACAAGATGACCTCACCATTTCTGATAATATAATTCGAAACTTCATTTCCGTTTGTTACCCTAAATGTAACCTCGTCGATTTTTTTAATCTGAATTGAATTATCTATACCATCAAGCCTAACTTCATAATCTGATGAGATATTATTTTCATTTTCAAAAACTAATAAATCGAAGACAGTTTGTTGATCTGATTCTTCAAGCCGCAAACTTTTTTTATAAACTGTGCGATCAACAGTTTCTGCATTACTTGAAAAAAAATCAAAGACCTCTTTCTCAAGTTTGACATCAGCTAAAAATAACAGGCTTAAAAATCCAAGTATCATTGAAAACTGAATGGCAATACCTCCAGTTAATGGGGTAGGCCGATGATGAAACTTTCTGCTTTTATTAGGAATATCTATAAGCCAGTTTTTTTCTCTAGCAATATTTCTGAGCAATCCATTCAAACTTATTGATCCAAAAATAGTCAAAAGAAAAACAACGACTGCTATACTTATATCCATTCTATATAACTAAAAAATATTATGAAAAAAAAATTTATTCTTGTCATATTATCCTTTCTTGCAATCAATGCAATCTCCAGCGTTGATAAAATTTTAGAAAATATTTCAGTTGAAAAAGGCTTTGAAATTTCTATTTTTTCAAATACTACCGATGCACCAAGACAAATAACTGAGGGCAACTCTGGTTACATTTTTGTTGGATCTAAGAAGGGAAATGTTTATGCACTGAAAGATCATGATGGTAATGGCAAAGCAGATTTTTCTATGTTGATTGCAAGTGATATGAGCGACTCTTCGGGAGTTGCTTATTATGAGGGGTCTCTCTTCATTGCAGAGATAGATAAAGTTTGGAAGATTGAAGACATCGAAGAAAAGCTTGATCGAGGCAACAGCATTAAAGATCTTAAAAAAGTTCTTATTACAGATGATCTGCCCTCAGATACATGGCATGGAAGAAAATGGATTAAGTTTGACCAAGATGGAAGTTTTCTAGTAAATGTTGGGGCCCCATGTAATGTATGCTTAAAAGATGACCCAAGATACGCAACAATTATGCGTTTTAGAGATTCAAATTGGTCAATAGTAGCCAGAGGAGTGAGGAACTCTATTGGCTTTGATTTCAATCCTCAAAATAACAGATTATATTTCACTGATAATGGAAGAGATTGGTTAGGTGATAACTTACCTTCGTGTGAATTAAATGTCCTTTTAGATGATGGAGATTTTTTTGGTTTTCCATACCTGCATGCAAATGATGTTGTTGATCCTGACTTTGGGGAGAGTGATCATGGATATGAAATCAATAAACCTATTTTAGAATTAGGCCCACATGTGGCACCAACTGGGATGGCATTTTATTCGGGTAATCATTTCCCAAAATCATTTAAAAATAATGCATTTATAGCGCTCCATGGTTCTTGGAATAGCTCTAAAAAAGTTGGTTATAAAGTTATAAGAGTTGAGTTTGATGAGAATGGCTTTGTAAGCAATCATAAAGATTTTATGACTGGTTTCCTTTCAGGTGAGCAAGTTTTCGGGAGACCTGCTTCACCTTTTGAAATGTCAGATGGGTCATTATTAATTTCAGATGATTATTCAAACTTAATTTACAGAGTTACTTATAAGGGTAAAAGTTAAATGTCTAAATTCTATTTTCTAGCTCATTTGGGCCGTTAAATAATAGAAATGCTTGATCTTAAAAAAAACCTCCAATTTGCCATTGAATCTGCAAAGCTAGCTGGAAATTTTCTGTCAGAAAATTATTCCAAAGAACTTGACGTTGTTATGGATGAAGGCAGAGATATAAAACTCAAGGTTGATCAGGAAGCAGAAAAAATTATTACTAATTTTTTATCAAGCCGTTCAAATATCCCAATCATGGGTGAGGAGTTTGGTGCATCTAAAAAGCTGGAGGGTGATTTTTGGTTAATTGACCCTCTAGATGGAACATCAAATTTTTTTAGAAATATTCCAATTTGTTCTGTGTCAGTAGCTTTAATCCAAAAGAATATTCCTGTAATAGGCGTCATTAATGACTTTTTAAATCAAAAACTTTATTTTGCCATAAAGGGAGGGGGTGCTTTTTGCAATGAAGAAATTATTAAAACATCAAGCGTGACTAAAAAAAATAAAGGCACCTTAGTTACGGGTATACCTGCAAGAGAGTCCTATACGGAAGAAGACTTTCGAGACATTATTTCACAATTTCAAGACTGGAAGAAGGTTAGGATGATTGG
>QOPE01000015.1 GCA_003331565.1 SAR86 cluster bacterium
CATTATCATGGCCAAGGCGATGAATAGAACAATTGGAAATATTTTATTTGTTGGTTATGCATCTGCTTCCTCGACTAAATCAGAGGGTGAGCAGGGAGAAGTCAAACCTATAACCGCGGAAGATGCTTATTTAATATTAGAAAATGCTTCTTCGGTGTTAGTGGTTCCAGGATATGGAATGGCGGTTGCTCAAGCGCAACACGTTGTCAGAGAGTTAGGAGAGCTCCTGGAAGAAAATGGTACTGAAGTTAAATATGGAATCCATCCTGTTGCAGGAAGGATGCCTGGTCATATGAATGTTCTCCTTGCAGAAGCAAACGTTTCTTATGATTTGCTTGTAGAGCCAGACGATGTGAATCCAACTATGGATACTTTTGATGTAGCAGTGGTCATTGGTGCTAATGATGTTGTTAATCCCTCAGCTACTGAAGAGCCTGGAAGCCCTATTTACGGAATGCCCATTATTGAAGTTCATAATGCTAAGACTGTTTTTGTACTTAAAAGATCAATGTCATCTGGCTTTGCTGGAGTTCAAAATCCACTGTTTTTTAAAGAAAATACTAGGATGCTCTTTGGCGACGCAAAAGAGTCAATTGGGACCGTAGTTTCCGAGTTTAAAGACTAATTTTATCCCCTAAAATATGGTAAAATTCATACCTTAAATTAAGGTATTTAATAGATATTTAATCTGTCAAAAACCCAGAGAAATTTATGTCAGATTTTGCCAAAGAAATACTCCCAATAAGCATCGAAGATGAGCTGAAACAGTCTTATCTAAGCTACGCAATGAGCGTAATTCATGGTAGAGCCCTGCCTGATGTCAGGGATGGCTTGAAGCCTGTTCATCGTCGCATACTCTTTGCCATGCACGACTTAAAAAACTATTACAACAGACCTTACAAAAAATCTGCTAGAGTCGTAGGTGATGTGATTGGTAAATATCATCCTCATGGTGATAGTGCAGTCTATGATGCCATGGTCAGAATGGCACAAGATTTTTCTATGAGATACATGTTGGTAGAAGGACAGGGGAATTTTGGCTCAATTGATGGAGATCCACCTGCTGCAATGAGATATACCGAAGTACGGATGTCAAAAATTACTGACCAACTTTTGGCAGATATAGAAAAAGATACTGTTAACTTTTCACCCAATTATGATGGGTCTGAGCAAATTCCCGATGTCCTTCCAACCAGAGTCCCAACTCTATTAGTAAATGGCTCATCTGGTATCGCAGTTGGAATGGCAACCAATATACCCCCGCATAATCTTACTGAGGTCATTAATGGATCCCTTGCACTCCTAGAAAATCCCAAGACTAATATTGATCAGCTGACACAATCAATTTCGGGACCCGATTTTCCAACAGGAGGAATTATTGATGGAAAGATGGGAATCTATGAGGCTTATAACACTGGCAGGGGAATTATTTATGTCAGAGCCAAAACTTCAGTTGAAGAAGATAAATCAGGCAATCAATCATTGGTAATTAATGAAATACCATACATGGTTAACAAAGCTCGCATGCTAGAAAAGATTGCTGAACTTGTTAAGGATAAAAAGATTGATGGTATAAGAGAAATTAGAGATGAATCTGATAAAGATGGCCTCAGAGTTGTGATTGATGTTAAAAAAGGAGAATCAGTCGATGTCCTTGAGAACAATCTTTATGCTCAAACTCAATTAGAGCAATCATTTGGCATCAATTTTACTGTTCTTGTAAACGGACAACCAAAAGTTCTAAATTTAAAGGAAATCCTTCAGGAGTTTATTAAGCATAGAAAAGATGTCGTTACCAAAAGAACAAAATTTGAACTTAAGAAAGCTAAAGACAGAGGCCATATTGTCGAAGGTCTGATGGTAGCAATTGCTAATATTGATGCAATCATTACTATCATCAAAAAATCTAAGGACCCAAAGATTGCTGCAGCTGAGCTATGCAAAAAAACATGGAAAGCCGGTCCAATTGAAGCCATTCTTAAGAAAGTAGGCAAAGATGCATGCAAGCCAAAGGGACTTCCTGCTGACTTAGGCCTTAAGGGTAAAAATTACAAACTTTCACCCGACCAAGCTAAATCAATTCTTGAGCTGAGGCTCGGGCGGTTAACCGGACTTGAGCAAGACAATTTATCATCTGAATTTAATGAATTAATTGAGAAGATTCAAAAATTACAAGATATCCTAGATGATAAAGATGTGCTACAAGGGGTTGTTCGTGATGAGCTCAATGAAATCAAAGAAAATTTTGGCGATGAAAGGAAAACAGATATTAATGACGCAAGACAAGATATTTCAAATGAAGATCTGATTCCTGAAGAGACTAGAGTATTAACTCTTTCAAGAAGTGGCTATGCTAAAACCCAGCCTCTTACTGAGTACAGGGAACAGAGAAGAGGAGGTATGGGCAAGGCTGCAGCTTCTGTGAAAGAGGAAGACCTTATTCAAAATCTATATGTTCTTAGCTCGCACTCGCAGTTATTATGCTTCACAACTCTAGGAAAAGTTTACTGGTTAAAGGTTTATGAAATTCCTGTTGCCAGTAGAACCTCAAAAGGTAGACCGCTGGTAAATATGCTCAATCTCGACGATGATGAGACTGTTACTCAAATTTTACCGGTTGAAGATTTTGCTGAAGATAAGTATGTCTTTATGGCAACTAGAAACGGTACAGTGAAAAAAACTTCTCTTAAGTTTTTTGCAAAGAAGTATAAATCAGGAATCAAAGCAATAAAGCTCGATGAGGGCGATAAACTAGTTGGGTCAGTAGTAACTGACGGCGATCAAGAAATTCTTCTAGCATCTCTCTCTGGGAAACTTATTCGATTTCATGAATCTAAAGTGAGGCCAATGGGCAGAACCGCAAGAGGTGTTAGAGGCATGAGATTGCAGAAAGATATGAAAATTATTTCTCTAATGGTGGGAGATACAACCAAGACAATTTTATGTCTTTCAGAAAACGGGTACGGCAAGAAATCTAAGCTTGAAGATTTCACAATGCATAATCGGGGCGGTCAAGGTGTTATTGCTCTAAAAACTTCAGATAGAAATGGCTTAATGGTATCTGCGTCTTCGGTCGATGAAGAAGATGGAATTATGCTTATTAGCGATAAAGGTACAATGATTCGTACAAGCGTTGGGCAAATACCTACGCTTGGAAGAAATACTCAAGGCGTCAAAGTTATTACCCCTAAAGAAGGTGAAAAACTCATCGAAGGGGTACGAATACCTCCTGATGAAGAAGAGGACTAGCCAATGAGAAAATGGAATTTCTCGGCTGGACCTGCAACTATTCCTGAATCCGTTCTTAAGGAAACACAGGAAGAGCTTTTAGAGTTTAAATCCACTGGTATGTCTGTGATGGAGATGAGTCATAGATCCAAAGATTATGGTGAGATCGCCAATGCTGCTAGAGATGATTTAATTGAACTTTTAGAGGTTCCTGATTCTCATGATGTTTTATTTCTTCAGGGTGGCGCTACTCTTCAATTTGGCTTAATCCCAATGAACTTTGCCCACCTAGGCATTCCTGAATATTTAGAGACTGGAACTTGGTCCACAAAGGCTATCAAAGAATGTTCTAAAGTATGTGATCTAAATATTTGCGCTTCCTCTGAGGAGTCTAATTTTACTAATGTGCCAGAACTTACAGACTGGAAATTTAGATCATCAAATGGCTATTTTCATTATGTAGCCAATGAAACGATCCAAGGCAATGCAATTCATGATGTTCCATCAGTTGAGAACCCCATCATTGCTGATATGTCATCTGTTATTCTTGCGGAACCAATAGACGTCTCAAAGTTTTCAATGATTTATGCGGGTGCTCAAAAGAACATTGGCCCAGCAGGTTTAACCATAGCAATTATTAGCAAAGATCTATTGTTATCATGCAATAAAGATCTTCCAAATATCATGAATTATGATAAACACGCTCAATCAGGTTCAATGCTGAATACTCCGCCAACATTTGCATGGTACATGGCAGGTAAAGTTTTTAAATGGCTTAAGTCTTTAGGCGGTCTTGAGGCATTAAAAGAGCGTAATTATTTAAAAGCGTCAACATTGTATGACTACATTGATAGGAGTGACTTCTACAGCAATCCAGTTGCCAAAAATAATAGATCAATTATGAATATTCCTTTTATTTTAAAAAGCCCTGATCTAGATGGCACTTTTCTAAAGGAAGCTGAAAGTGAAAATCTTCTAAATTTAAAAGGGCATAGATCAGTTGGAGGAATGAGAGCTAGCATCTATAATGCCATGCCTCAGGAGGCAATAGATGATTTAATAGCCTTTATGGAGGCTTTTGAATCAAAATATGGGTAATGGTGACAAAGACAAAAATTGAACAAGTCAGAAAAAAAATTGACAAAATAGATTACCAAATTCTTGAACTTATTCAAAAAAGAGGCGTTCATGCTAAAGAGATTGGAAGTCTAAAGTCTCAACTTTCAGCAAAGTCTAGTTTTTATAAGCCTGAGAGAGAGGCTCAAATATTGAGAAGACTTATTGAAAAAAACTCTGGCTTGATATCAGATAAAAAAGTTAAGCCTATATTTAAAGAGCTTATTTCAGCTTGTCTTTCTTTAGAAGAGTCCTTACAGATAGCTTTTTTGGGCCCTTTAGGCACTCACTCCGAGGCTGCAGTCAAGAAACACTTTGGATCATCCATAAATCTTGATCCGCGAGCAACGATTGATGATGTTTTCTATCAAGTAACTAACGGAGCTTCACAGTTTGGAATGGTGCCTTTCGAGAATTCATCTGAAGGGGTAGTAAATGCAACATTAAATTGCCTGGTTGATGAAAAGTTATTGATTTGTGGTGAAACATATTTGGATATTGAGCATAACTTAGCTGGCAGGGCGACTTCAAAAATTAGTACCGCAAAAGTAATTGCTTCACACCCTCAAGCGCTTGGTCAATGCAGTAAGTGGTTAGAAAATAATTTACCCAATATAAAAAGGAAGCTAACTTCCAGCACAGCAAAAGCTGCGGAATTAGCCAAATCAAATAAAGACACTTTGTGTATTGTTGGAAGTCTGGCTGTTGAGAAATATAAGCTCAAAACGCATGCACAAAAAATAGAAAATCATTCAGATAACAGAACCAGGTTTCTTATAGTTGGCAATCAAAAAATTTCTAAAACAGGAAAAGATAAAACATCTTTATTAATCCAAACCAATAATAAACCTGGAGCATTGGTTAAATTGCTTAAACCATTTGAAGAAAAGAAAATTAATCTTTTTAGGGTTGAAACTCGTCCATCGAGATCAACTCGAGACTCTCATAATTTTTTTATTGACTCTGCAGGACACCTATCCGACAGCAAACTTCAAAAAGTGATTTCAACGATAAGAAGTGATGGAGCTTTTGTAAGGATCTTAGGCTCTTATCCAGATGAATCATGAGCAATGATATTTTTTCTAGACTGAATCCTGGAATCTCTGATCTAGCTCCTTATGAACCAGGAAAACCTATCGATGATGTCGCTAAAGAATATGAGATTAGCAACATCATCAAGCTTGCATCCAATGAAAATCCTTTGGGTGCATCACCTAAAGCATTAAGAAGCATAGCTGACTTAGATGATAGCCTTCATTTATATCCAGATGGTAATTGCACCGAACTCAAGAATGCAATTGCTCATCATGAAAAAGTTCCAGAAGAATCTGTAATCCTTGGGAATGGGTCCAACGAAGTATTGGAATTGATTGCTAGAGCTTGGCTTAACCCAAGCAGAAACGCTATTACTTCAAAACATGCATTCGCAGTCTATAAGATAGTTACACAAGCTGCCGGAGCAAAGCTAATCGAGGTTGAAGCAAAAAACTGGAAATTCAACCTTGAAGCTTTTCACAACTACTTTAATGAAGAAACCGCAGTAATATTCATAGCGAATCCAAATAATCCAACGGGTACATATAACACCCACAAAGAAATTGAAGATTTTCTTTTAAATGTGCCCTCAAATATATTGGTTGTATTAGATTGCGCATACTATGAATATGTTCAAGAAAATGACTATGTAGATGTTCATCAGTTATTAAATAAGTACGAAAATTTAATTGTGACAAAATCATTTTCAAAAATTCAAGGTCTTGCAGCAATAAGGCTTGGCTATGGATTGGCTAATGCCTCATTAATTGAGAGTTTAAACAGAATCAGACAACCTTTTAATATTAATTCTTTTGCACAAAAGTTAGCCATTAATGCTATTGATGATAAGGAGCACATTCAAAAGAGCATAGATGTAAATCAGGAAGGGCTTAAGTACCTTTCTGAAGAGCTTTCAAAATTAAACCTTACAACAATACCATCCGTTGGAAATTTTATATCTTTTAATGGACAGTTTAATGGGAAAGAGCTATTCGAGGCTCTTTTAAGAAAGGGAATAATTGTTAGACAAATTGATTTATACGACATGCCTGATTTCATTAGGGTTACTGTAGGCACTATGGAACAAAATCAAATATTTATAAGTGCACTCAAAGAATTATTATGAATAATATTGTCATTTGTGGGATTGGCTTAATTGGCGGCTCAATTGCGAAAGGTCTCTCTAAGGACAATTTCAATGTATATGTCATTGATTCAAATCTTGACTCCAAAAACAACGCTATTAGAAACAAGCATGCCCATGAGGCCATGCATTCAGTTGAAGAAGTAAAAAAACTAGAAGATGCTATTTTTATTTTTGCTACTCCGCCCAAAACAACACTTGAAATTTTAAAAAAAAATGAATGGTTGCTTAGTTCAAAGTTCTCTGTCACTGATGTAACTAGTGTAAAAACCGAGCTTATAAAATATTTAAAAGGTTTCGATGCTGAGAATTTCATTCTCTCTCATCCAATTTCTGGATCTCATCTAAGTGGGTTTGAGAATTCAAGTGAAAATCTTTTTGCTGGTAAGACAACTATTATCTCTTCACTTGGCTCATCTAAATTTCATTTAGACAGAATTCAGAATCTTTGGAAATCTCTAAAATCAAACGTAATTGAATTGGATTATGAGAACCATGACAAGCTATTTTCATTAACAAGTCATCTACCTCATTTTGTTGCCTACAGTCTGATGAAAGTTCTTCATGATAATAATATTGATATAAGTACATATGCTGGAGGGGGCCTGAAAGAATTTATTCGCTTGTCTCAATCTTCGCCTGAAATGTGGGGAGATATTTTTCAGTCTAATGCACACCTAAATAAACATATCGATGAGTTGGTTGAAAAGTTAATTGAGTTAAAAGAGTTATCAAGCTCAAAAGATGGCTTTGCGCTTAAAGAATATTTAAATCAATTCAAACAATAATTCACTTATGAGATTGATAGCCGAACCATGCAATAAAGTTTCTGGAGAGGTTTTATGTCCCGGAGACAAATCGATATCGCAAAGAATTGTAATGCTTGGCTCTTTACTGGATCATGATTTGAGGGTAGAAAACTTTTTAAGCGCAGCAGATCCAATTTCTACAATGTCAGCATTAGAAAGAGTGGGATTTAAATATCAATACCTTCATGACTTAGATATTGTAAATATTCTAAACTCAAAAAAAAGAGTGACTGATCCTGACTCTACCCTTAATCTGGGGAATTCTGGAACAGGCTTGCGTTTAATGCTGGGATTTTTAGGAGGCCTAAATATAAAGGCAGACTATATAGGAGATAATTCACTATCAGCGCGCCCTATGGCCAGGGTCCTAGACCCACTCAGTCAAATGGGAATTAAATACGATAGTAATGCAGGAAAGCTGCCAATTAATTATATAAATTCAACTCCTATTAAAAGTTTTAGCTATAAACTTCCTGTTGCGAGCGCACAGGTTAAATCATCAATTCTTTTAGCAGGCCTATGCTCTGGAGCCGAGATAGAGATAATCGAGTCAACGGCTACCAGAGACCATACCGAAAGAATGCTTGAGTTTTTGGGTGCAAAGATTGAAGTTGATAATAGTGGTGATGGTAGGAAGATAAAGTTATCAGGACAATTAGATAGTGAAGTTACTTATTATGATGTACCTGGTGATTTTTCTTCAGCAGCTTTTTTAATTATTTCTGCGTTAATAACAAAGGATTCAGATTTGCTTATTAAAAATGTTGGCATCAATAAAACGCGATCTGGATTGTTAGATGTATTGCTTGAAATGGGTGCTGATATAAAGCTTACGAATCAACAAAACATCATGAATGAGCCTAGGGCAGACATAAGGGTAAAAAGCTCAGAGTTACATGGAATAAATATAGGAGGCAGCATTATTGCCAACCTGATTGATGAAATACCTATACTTTGTGTCGCTGCCTCTTTTGCCTCTGGCCAAACTAAAATTGAGGGTGCTGAGGAGCTCCGTGTAAAAGAGTCAGATAGATTAAATGCAGTTGCACGAGGACTCGAAAGGCTTGAAATTAATTTTCTTGAACTTGATGATGGGATAATTATTGATGGAGGTAATAACGTTAACGTTAAAAACATTAATATTAATTCTTATCATGATCACAGAATTGCAATGAGTTTTCTAATCGCCTCTTTGAGATCAACTGAAGCTATAACTGTTGATGATTGTTCTAACATTGAAACTTCATTCCCTTCATTCATGCATGTTATGAATCAGATAGGATTAAACATTCATGAAGCTTGATAAGAAAATTATCACTATTGATGGGCCCTCCGCATCAGGCAAAGGAGTTTTGTCTTCCTCATTAGCAAATCATTTAAATTTTTCTCTTTTAGACAGTGGATTACTTTATCGGGCTTATGCTTATTGTTATGAATCATCTCTTGATCATGAATCAGCATTGAAAATCTTCGAATCTATTAATTTTGTGAATGCATCTAATAAGTACTCTGTAAACCATGATGGAAATGAAATTACAAAAGAATTAAGAAGCGAAAGTATGGCAAAAATTGCGTCTAAAATTAGCATGATGCCAGAAACACGAAAAAATTTAATTTCGATCCAGAGATCCTTTAAGAATGATAAAGGTCTTATTGCCGATGGGAGGGATATGGGTACGGTTGTGTTCCCAGAGGCGGCATACAAGTTTTTTTTAACAGCAGACCCAGAAACTAGAGCAAAAAGAAGGCATCTAGAGTTGCAGAAAAAGGGACAAGAAGTTAATATGCGCGATCTGATTAAGGATATTGAAGCGAGAGATAAGGCTGATACGGAAAGATCATTATCACCCTTAATCCCTGCATCAGATGCATCAATTATTGATACATCTAGTTTAAATCCTGATGAGGTATTATCTAGGGCTATTGAATTAGTCTGTTAAAAGGAAGTAAAAATATATGTCAGAGAATTTCGCTGCACTATTAGATGAAAGTCTAAACACATTAGAGATGCAGCCTGGAACAATTGTATCCGGGGTTGTATTGGATCTTGATAATGAATGGGTTACTGTTCATGTGGGTCTCAAGTCAGAAGGAGTTATACCTCTTGATGAATTTAAGGATGTTGAAGGAAAAGTTGATATCAATGTTGGAGATGAGATTGAAGTAGCACTTGAGGCAGTTGAGGATGGTTACGGTGAAACTAGGATCTCCAGAGAAAAAGCTAGAAAGATTACTGCATGGAAAAACCTAGAAGAGGCTTTAGAAACTGGTGAATTTGTTACCGGCAAAGTTTTGAATAGAGTTAAAGGCGGTTTCTCTGTAGAGGTTGATGTAATTAAAGCATTCTTACCGGGATCTCTAGTTGATATTAGGCCTGTAAAAGAGGCACCTGAGCTTGAGAATACAATCCAGGAATTTAAGGTGATTAAGCTCGATTACAAAAGAAATAATGTCGTATTGTCCAGGAAGGCAGTCCTTGAGCAAATCAACTCTGCAGAAAAAGTTGAACTTCTTAAAAATCTTGAAGAAGGTCAAATTGTTAAAGGTATCGTTAAAAATATAACTGATTACGGTGCATTCATTGACTTGGGTGGCTTAGATGGCCTACTCCATATAACTGATATTTCATGGTCTAGGGTTGTAAATCCAAAGGAAGCCTTGAATCTAGGTGAAGAAATTGAAGTGAAGGTATTAAGTTTTGATAAGGAGAAACTAAGAGTTTCTTTAGGTTTAAAACAAATTCAAAATGATCCATGGGAAGGCATTGAAGGTAAATATTCTATTGGCGGCATTTATGAAGCAACAGTATCTAATCTAACTGATTATGGTTGCTTTGCAGAATTAGAGCAGGGTGTTGAGGGACTAATTCATTTATCAGAACTAGATTGGACGAATAAAAATATCCATCCATCTAAAGTAGTAACTCTTGAAGAGAGCATCAGAGTTATGATTCTAGAGTTAGATAATGAGAAAAGGAGAATTTCATTAGGTCTTAAGCAAACAAAACCCAATCCGTGGCTTGAATTTGAAAACAAATACAATATTGGAGACAGCGTAGAGGGCTCAATTAAATCAATCACTGATTTTGGCGTATTTGTCGGTCTTGAGGGTGATATTGATGGCTTAATTCACCTTTCAGACTTGTCTAATAGTGAAAATCCCGAAGAAGATTTAAAGAATTATAATAAAGGAGATAAGCTTTCCTGTATCATATTTGGTATTGATGCAGAACGAGAAAGAATATCTCTCAAAATAAGTGACTAATAATACATTTAATAAATCTGATCTTTCTGAAAAAATATCTGGGTCATTAAATCTTAGTTCATCGTTAACCTCAGACTATTTAGCTCAATTATGTGGAGTATTAGCCTCATCTATTGCATTAAAAAACAGAGCTGAGTTTAGAGATTTTGGGAGTTTTGTAAAAAAAACTATCAGGCCAAGAAAGTTTATAAATCCCAAAACTAAAAATGTATCTTTTTTAGGTGAAACCCATACCATCTTATTCTCACCTTCAAAGAACCTACTCGATGACTGAAAAGAATATTATTGTTGCCTTGGATGACCCGCTTGATTATCAGGGCATGCTTGAAGTATTAGATCCAAAAAAATGCATCATTAAAGTTGGAAGCGTAATTTTTAATTATCATGGTAGAAAAATACTTGATGAAGTTGCTGATCATGGTTTTGAAATATTCTTTGACATTAAGTTTCATGACATTCCCAATACAGTAAGCAAATCTATTGAGTCTTTTAAAGGATATCCAATAAAATTGCTAACAATTCATCTCTCTGGTGGAAGCTCTATGATCAAATCAGCCTTAGTTTCAAGTAAAAGTATTGATTCTAAGTGTATTGGAGTGAGCATTCTCACAAGCATTAACGAAAAGGAGTCTAAAGAAATCTATAATCAAGAAATTCCAAAAACAGTTTCTTCTATGTTTAATTTAGCAAATGAAACAGATATTGATGGGGTTGTTTGTTCTCCACATGAGCTTAAACTTGCAGGCAATCTTCTTCAAGATAAAATTAAAATTACGCCAGGCATAAGATTATCAGACTCTAATTCAGATGATCAGTCTAGAGTAATGACCCCAAAAGAAGCGATTGATTTGGGTGCTACATATTTAGTAATTGGAAGACCAATTACATCTCATAAAGATAAAGCGTCTGCGTTTGAGAAAATATATCAATCTATTTATGAAAAATAGACATTTAAAGGAATTAAATAGTCTAAAAAAGCTCACTGCTGCTGGTCTTTTTCATAAGAGTTTTAAGCTTCCATATTTAACAATTTCAAGTACTTATCAGAATTATTCAAATGATGTTTTCCAAATTATGGATAACATTTACCAAGAGCTAAAAATAGACTCATTAATAAACGCACTACTTGACGGCAAAAATGTTAATTACACTGAAAAAAGGGCAGCTCACCATCATCGTTATAGAGATCTACCCCAAAAAAATATTAACTTTGATTCAATAAGCGTATCAAAGCTCCTTTTAAAAAAAATAAAAGAAAATTCATATAAAAATATTTTTGTTTTTGGAATAGGGGGCTCCCATGAAGGACCAAAATTACTGCATGAGTTTACTGAAACAAGAGACAATTTATATTTTATTACTGGACCAGATAAAGATGAGTTCTTGAGTTTAGTAAAGCCAAGGCTCAAAGAAAAAAATTTATACGTTTTTATAAGTAAATCCTTTTCAACTGATGAAGTGCTTTTATCTCATTCATGGCTACCTAAAAACATACTTAAGAAGAATTTATTTGCTATTACTGCAAATAAGAGTAACGCAATTGAACTTGGTTTCTTTGAACAAAATATTATAGATTTTCCAGAGAGCGTTGGAGGACGTTATTCAATTTGGTCACAAGTGAATTCTCCAGTTCTTCTACCCAATGAGTGTAAAAATTTTCTCAAGGGAGCAGCAAGTATTGATAATAATATTCAAATAAAGTCAACTGTAAAAAGTGCTCTTAAAAATATTGTTTTTAATGATATTTGGTCCCATAACTTCATGGCTAAAAAAAACAGAGTTATTCTTTCATATAACTGGAAGCTAAGATCTATAACAAATTATCTTCAGCAACTTGAAATGGAATCTCTTGGAAAACCAAATAATCCTGAATCAATATTCGCGTATACAGGCCAAACTATTTACGGTGGGTTTGGCCCAACAGCTCAACATTCTTATTTCCAACTCTTGCATCAAGGAACTTCTGAAACCTCAGCTGATTTTATTGCAAGCCTAAGCAGTCACTCAGCACTTTTAAATTCTCAAGCTGAAGGGCAATTCAAGCTACTATCAGGAAAGATTAAATTCAAAAAAGGGATGGATGCTGCCAATAGCAATATTGGAGGAAATTTTTTCTCATTAGATAAGTTAGATCTTTTTTCACTGGGTTCTCTTATAGCTTTTTGGGAATATAGAGTGTTTGTTACTGCTGCTATGCTTCAAATTAATCCTTTTGATCAATTTGGTGTAAATGCAGGCAAGAAAGTTGCTAAGAAAATTTTAGATAAATAGCTCTATATAATTATCTAATGATTGAAGACTTATCACATGTCCCTAATAAGCCAGGAGTATATCAGTTTTTTGATAAATCAAAGATCATTTATATTGGCAAAGCAAAAGATTTGAATAAAAGAGTCAGATCTTATTTCACTCCAGCAATTAAAGATAGAAAAACTGAGCAAATTAAAAAGCAAGCCATAAAAGTAGAAACATTTGCAACGCATTCAGAGACTGAAGCTTTGATACTAGAGCAACAACTTATAAAAGAATATAAACCTAAGTTCAATATTCTTTTAAGAGATGACAAAACCTATCCATTTATTTATTTTTCGGACAAACACGATTTTCCACAAATTCAATTAAAAAGAAGCAAGCAGGCAACCAACGAAAATTTTTTTGGACCATATACTAATGCAAGGCTAGTTCGTAATCAGATTAAAGAGTTACAAAAAGTTTTTAAGATACGTAATTGCTCAAATAGCACATTTAGCAATAGATCTAGACCTTGCATTGAATTTCAAATGAAACGCTGCAGCGCACCATGTGTCAAATTAATAAGTAAATCTGACTATGCTGAAGATATATTATCTGCGAAGAGATATCTAACTAGTGAAAAAAAACATGTAAAAAAAATGCTTAAAGAAAAAATGCATAGACATTCAGAACAACTTCAATTCGAAGAAGCCGATAGATATAAAAAGAGATTAGAAAGTATAATCTCTCTCGAAGATGAGACATCAATAAACATTCACCCATTAGATATTGATATTTGGCATGGCTCCTTTGAAGATAAAACTGGTTTAGCAAAAATTTCTGTTAGAGATGGAAGGGTTAGATCTACTAAAACTTACTTAATCAATTCAGATTTATCCTCAGAAATAGATAGTGTTTTTAGAAGAGCACTTTTCCATAATTACTCAAATAAGAATCAAATCCCAAGCAAGATATTAATTGCTAATAAAATTCTGGAAAGAGAACTATTACAAGAAGCGCTTGAAAAGATTTATAAAACCAGTGTTAATGTCTTAATAAAAGCACCAAAGGGCAGTAAAAGCTTTTTAGATTTAGCAAAGTTAAACTCAAAACAAACTCTTATAAATTCAGAAAATAGAGAGCCTGCAATGAAGCAGGCCTTTGATGAGCTAATTCAAAAATTCAATTTAGACATTACAAATCCAACTTTAGATTGCATTGATATCAGTCATCACTCAGGCACGAATCCAAAGGCTGGAATTGTAAGGTTAAGCATTAAGGGCCTCGATAAAAAACTTTATCGTGCATATGACATTCCAAAAGAATTAGGTGGCAATGATATAGGATCTATAACTTTTGCAATTAATAAAAGATTAGAAAAAAAAGAAGAAAATCCAAGTATTATTTTAGTTGATGGCGGGAAAGCTCAATTGAATGCAATCGTCCGACTTATGAAGAATAGAGATGTTCTGGTTTTAGCAATTGAGAAAGGTTCCAAGAGAAAGCTTCTCACCGAGAGTGTATATTCAATGGATGGCCAAGAATCAATAAAAACAAATTCTAAGCTCTTCAGTCTATTAACAAAAGCAAGGGACGAGGCTCATAGATTTGCTATAAAAGCAAATAGGATTGCAAAACTTAAAAATGTACGAAATTCATTCCTTGATTCAATTTCGGGTTTAGGTCCAAAAACCAAACAAAGACTTTTTGAAAGATTTAAATCCATTAATGTTATCCTAAACGCTACTGAGTATGATCTTATAAGTGTGAAGGGTGTCTCGAAGGTAATTGCAAAAGAGATCATAAAGCTAAAAAAGAGATGAAAAACTTTATAATGAACTTAACTTATTTTAGGATAATAAGTGGCCCATTGATTTTCTGCTTTTCTGCATTTCTTGATGCTTTTTTGCTAAGTTTTTGGATATTTATTTTCGCCGCTATAACTGATTATCTTGATGGCATTCTTGCTCGACGATTTAATCTTGAATCCGATTTAGGAAAAATTCTTGATCCAATTGCTGATAAGATATTACTTGTATCTTCTCTCTTTGCAATAATGATAATTGCAAATGCAAGTTTTTTAAATTTGGTTTGCTTGATAATTATTATTAGGGAGTTTTGGGTGTCTGGGCTTAGGGAGTTTAGCGCAAAGAGATTTTCTGATGACATAACAAAAGTAACATATCTTGCTAAGATAAAAACCGCAGTTCAATTCATCGGGATTGCCACTTTTTTTCTTACCTTCGCAATACAATTTCAGTTAGGAATATTTTTATCAAATTTTGTACTTTTTATGAGTATGTTAATAACTGTGAAAACAGGACTTGATTATACAAAAAATGTATTAGGCCATATCAAAGTGAGTTAGACCTTTGTTTTGTTTATATAAGAGATGGTTCTTCTAATAAGCGGAACTTTCCCTTTTAAACTGCCGCCACCTTTTGCAATACCAAATAATCTTTTGTGAAATGAAACAGGTATATCTTGAATTTTATACCCCCTTTTCTTAGCCACCAAAAGAAGATATAAATCTAAAGAAAAGTCATCTGGCGCATTTTTTTTTAGCAAATTATGATAAAAATTGCGTCTAAATACCTTAGGTTGAGCGTTAATTTCGTCTAACTTAACACCAAGCTTAAAAAAAACATACCATTCCATTAGCAATGAAAATAATTTATCTAGAATATTTCTGCGAATTCTCTTACCTTTAACTATAGTTTTTGTTTGCGAGCCTAATTTACTAACTGCCCTAAAGACATCATTAATATCAGTTTGGAGGTCTGCATGTGTCCATGCAAGAATATCCCCACTGGCATGATTGAGCCCCTCAATAATGTCGTAACCATAACCTCTTGAATTATTTGAACAAACAAGCTTAATTGAGAGATTTTCTTTAGAGATATTATCAAGTAATTCTCTGCTACCATCTGATGAGCCACCATCAACAAAAATGAACTCAGTTGAGAAATTATGATCAGAAGCGTTATTAATTGAATTAATTAGGTGTGGCAAATTCTTTGCTTCATTAAATACTGGAAAAACTATTGAAAGTTGTATCACTTAAACTTTTTCCAGTAGGTGAGAGTATTTTCATATTGTTCATAGTCATCTGGTGTTCCCCAACAAACGTAGTTAACATCAAAAAATCCAACTCTCGATCCATCCCTGACATAGTAATTTAATAAATTATCAAGATAATATTTTCCATTAAGAGTATCTTTATTGCCTATCATTTTCTCTAGTTTCTCAACAAATATTGAGCTATTTTTAAACCAGAACATTCCTGTAGTTGCATGATCTTGCATAAAATTTTTACTAACTGTCTTCTTTAGAGAAATCTTTTTTATTTGATTCCTCTGTTTGTTGAGCAATGCCCAACTATGAGCATTTGGATTATTTTCAATATTTGTATCATTTGTATGGCTGATCATAATTGCATCATAGGACTTTTTAAATTTCTCAAATACATTTAAGTCTATATCAAAGCCATTATCACAAGCCCCTATGAACAGCTCATCATTATTTTGCAATAGTGTTCTTGCTAAAAAACAACCATATGCTTGATCTAGTTGAACAAAGTCATAAATAAATATAGTCCCAGGATATGAGTTATATATCTTTTTTTCTAATCCGTTATGTTTATGTTCATGAGTACCAACACATATCAATTGAGTACTTTTTTTCTGCAACCAGGGTATATCTTTAAGAGCTGCTAAAGTCATCAATATTTTTTTTCCAGTAAATCTATCGGTTACAGGCATTATTGATTTATTAATTTTATATCCTGCATTTTTGAATCGAGAACTTTTACCACCTATTGGCATCAAAACAATCATTTCCATCCCTCTATACATTTATTCCAATACAAATATTCCTCTAAATCATGAGGAGTACCCCACTGGCAAAAGTACTTAACATCATTAGGGCACCAAACTTTTAAGCCATCTTTAACCATGTAGTTGTATGGAAGACTAAGATAATACTCAGAATTAATATGATTTTTATTATCAATCATTTGATTAACGTAATGCTCCATAATTTTATAACTTTTAAAGTAATAAATACCTGGAGAATATAGATCATTTTTTTTATCATCATTGAATTGATGCTTCTCTTTAATTTCTTTTAAATAGTTTTGCTTATCAACCCTACATGAAGCATAAAGATTTGATTTTCTAAAAAGATGAGGATGAAACCCTGAATAACATGGTATAGCTCCATCGGGTTTTCTTGATTTTATCTGATGAGCAAATTTTTTATATGACCACTTCATGAAGTAATCGCAATATGAGATCAGGACTTCCTCATCCCTATCAATTGGTAAATCATTTAATACATCAAATGCAGGACCTCTTTTTTTCCAATCATCAACTTTAAGGATAATATTTTTACCAATCAGATTTTTGAGAGTATTTCTAACATACAAGTATTTGTCATAATGTTCTTTTCTGCATATTAGTATTGTATTGACATCTTTTGGGAACATTGACCTCACCCAACATATCATTTCTATATCATGTATTTTTATAAATGGTTTTAGTCTTTTGTAACCAGCAACTTCAAAACGACTGCCATTTCCTGTTAATGGAATTATTAAATTCATTTTTCAGAGATCCATAAATCTGGATATTTTGTACAGACTGCATCAATTTCAAAGTCTATAAAATTTTTTCTAAGTTCTGCTATTTCTTTAGGATCTTTCCCTTGCAGCTCAGGAGACACTAAACAAATTTTAGATTTATGATCTTTAAAAATTTTATATGTTATGTCGTTTAACGGATGTAAATGAAAGTAATCAATCCAAACCCAAGAAACCTCATCAAGGAAATTTTTACAGTACTCTATGGGCTCTTCATCTGAGAATCTAACTGCAAGATTATCTCTATTAAAGCCTTTATTTTTCTCTAATCTTAGAATATTTATATATTTCACAAAGTAAGGCATTGATAAATCAAGAAAAAACCATTTTTTTATATTGTATTTATTAGCCAATTCAATGCATTTATTTTCAATTCCCTCGGATTTTATATTAAATATTAAGGTCTTATTATTTTGCCAATTTGATAAGAACTCCTCGAGAGTGAGAAGATTCTTATCATCATGATGATTGAATGGGTCATGATGCAATACTAATTCATTATTATGATACCTAATATCAATTTCAGCACCATATTCATCACTCAAAGAAGCCAAATCCTCTCTTAGATTGATTCTATGTTTGATTATTTCCATCAATGTTTACTCTAAACTTTTCAGACTCAAGGTTTCTTAATTTATTAACCTCATCTTTTTCAAGGAAATTTGGTGTTAGACCAATTGATCGAATCGCATCAAATATGTACCTAGCTGCTAATAAATTTTCATGAGCAGATGAATTATTAGAATTTTGGTCAAATACTGCTTGATCTGGAAAAAGAGTTTCTTCAGTAAAATATTTAGACTCTTCTCCAATATTAAATTTCGGAAGATTAAACTCGTATTTTACCTTGTTATTAACTTCTTCATGAAGTGTGTAAGCTGAATCTCCTGATTGCCCAGAAATAATTACACCATGATTTTGAAGGAATATTGTGAGGCCACTTTCTAGATCTGGAGGACTTTGTTCAAGTTGAGCTTGCAAAAGCTTAGTTATGCCTAATCCTGGCGTAGCATAATCAATCCAAATAGATTCTGGAAATAGATTTTCTATTATTTCTTTTCCTTCCGTAGCACAAAGCAGTGTATTTACAAAAACTGAGTGAGTATGAATGACGAAATTACCCAACATCGAGTGAAACCCAGTTTCTATTGACGGTTTTTGGTTTTTATTAGCAAAACTAGACATTCTTTGTGAAAACAAATCATCATTATCTGGTAATTCACCAAGATAAACATTTATATCCTGAAAATTTACATTGCAAATTCCATTCTCTAGAGTCATTTCCTTTAGTTTCGAACCCGAGGATTTTATTGCCATATCATAATGATTAAGTTTTATGGAAGTATTACCGCCACCTCCTTGAATATAGTTGATGTTATTTCCAACAAGATTAGAAATTTTAACTAAGTCATTTAAACCATTCATTCTAATTCCTCTTTTGAAATGAAGAGTATGGAATAAATAATAAAAAATAAAACAACACTGAAAAGTGAATCTGGCCAATAAGTTTTTTTAATCTGCAACTCACTTAATTCTGGAATCAACCTTTCCTCAAGATCATTCAAGAAGTCTGATTCAGGCTTTCCAATTAGTGTTATTTTTTGACTCTCAGTACCAACATACTCATGAGCTATTTGCAATGATTCAGACTTTTCAAAAGAATTTATAATCTTTTCTATATAAATTGAGTTTGGAAGAAACATTTCATACCCAATATCTAAGATTTCATCCTCTTGATCCTGGATTTTAAAAGCTCTAAGAATAATATCTGAGTATTCTGCCTGAGAATCTATGTAAAGGTTTTTATCAGTTTTTCTTTTAGATATTTGATCCATTACTTTTTTATAGTCATGGCCTCTTGCCTCAACATCTCTT
>QOPE01000016.1 GCA_003331565.1 SAR86 cluster bacterium
AGAGAGTACAAAAACTATCTACGCATTTAATAGAAAATTATTAGTTGCCAGAAATAGTGATAATTCAATTAGTTTAGATCCGGGCGAAGGCGAATCATGGCCAACACTTGAAATTAATCAAATGGTCATGTGTTGGCATGACATTGAGGGTGGTGAGCCTGATTATGAGCCTGAAAAGATTGATGCCTGTTACTCAGATGAATGGTCTGACTATGGAATGGCAAGTTTTCTTGTTAAAAATAACTGCAGAGAACTGATTGATAATATGGCTGATAAAGGTCATTTTGGTCCTGTTCATCAGGCACCTTTTGAAGGTTTCTGGAATGAGGCAAAAGACCATACTTACACTCAAGAAATGACTGCTGATAGTCCTATTCTTGGCAGAGATTTATTTTCTAAAGCAACATATGAAGGCCCAGCATATATGACAACTTATATGAGTGCACTTCAAGAGGGTCAAAAAGTAGAAAGTAGGTTATTAGTATCTCATTTACCACTTACCTTGACATCATTTGAAATTAACTTTGGAGTCATGGTAAAAAAAATACCTGGCATGACAGTTGAAGAGGAGCATGAGTACGTCCAAGGATATATTGATGCAAATAACTTTGCTTTTGGTCAAGATGTAGCGATTTGGGAAAACAAGATTTACATTGCTGATCCCGTTGTTTGTGATGGTGACGGACCTCTTCACAAGCTAAGAAAATGGTATGGTCAATTTTTGGTAAATAGAAATGATATTCCTAAAGGCCTAGACATGGAAAAAAGAGAATTTTAATCCATTGCTGTGAGCCAAAATCTTGACGATTTAGATCATAAAATTATCCATTGCTTGAAAGAAGATGGCCGTATAGCTGTAAAGTCTATAGCTATCCAATTAGGTGTAACCGAAGCAACTGTAAAGAAAAGACTGAATAGAATTTTGGATGATCAGGTTTGCAAGGTTGTTGCGATAGCTGATTTTAAAAAATGTGGTTTTGATTACTTATTACCAATTGGTTTAAAGGTTAACGGTGATCAATTAGATAGCGTTGCACAAGCACTAACCTTGCTTCCTCAAGTCTTTAGCGTCAATGCTGTGAGCGGAATCCAGGATTTAGAAATACTTTGTGCTACTAGATCTGTAAACGAAACAGAAGAGCTTATTGACAATATTCTTCCTTCGATTCCAGGAATCAAAAGTATTGATTCTTCTCTAGCATCCAAAGTTTATAAATTTGAAACTGACTGGGCCCCATTGTGAGCTTAGATAATATCGATAAAAAAATTATTCAACTGATGGGGGCAGACGCACGGATGTCCAATCATCAAATGGCAGCAGTTATTGGTGTTTCTGAAGGCACTGTGCGTAATAGAGTAAAAAAGCTAATTAATAATGAGGTAATTAAAATTTCAGTTATTAATAATATTAATAGAATCGAAAATCCTTCTTTTGCATTTGTAGGCTTGGATGTTGAGGCGAGAGAAAAAGATAAAATAGCATTGGCATTATCAAAAATGCCAGAGGTTAGATTTATATCAAGTCTAATAGGTCGTCATGATTTGATGGTATTTATTTTGGCAGATGATGCCGCAGAGCTTTCAAAAGTGCTATATCAAAAGATAGCTTCGATTCCTGGGGTAAGAAATTCTGAGTCGAGCATAGGGTTAAAATATTTTAAATATGACTATAAATTAGCAAGATTAATATGAGTTCAAAAATATCATCTTTACCAGAATTAGTATCTGCTCGAGCATTAGAATTAGGATCCAAGGTTGCATTTATAGATGATGCTGCTCAAATCTCATATGAGGAGATTCATGAAAAAGTTGAGCTATTGGCCGTAAATCTTATTCATCAAGGTCTAGAAAAGGGAGACAGAGTTGCTATTTGGTCTCCAAATTCAATTAATTGGATATTAGTTGCGACTGCGATACAAGCAGCTGGCGGTATTCTAGTGCCCATTAATACAAGGATGAAGGGATCAGAAGCAGGATTTATTTTAAATAAATCAAAAGCTAAATTTTTATTTACTGAGAATGATTTTTTAGATATTGACTATCTTGATTTACTAAAGAATCAAGACTTGCCGAATCTGAAAAAGACCTTTGTTTTAAATCCTAATCAGAACGAAACAGAAGCCAGTATTAATGATTTATTTTCTAATCAGAGCATTAATTTACCAAAAATAATCCAGGATGATGTCGCTGATATTATTTTCACATCTGGGACAACAGGCGAACCAAAAGGTGTGATGATAAATCAATTACAAAACATAAACGTTTTTGATTATTGGTCCACTTTTGTCGGTCTTAATTCTGAGGATCGATATCTGATTGTGAATCCTTTTTTTCATACATTTGGCTATAAAGCAGGATGGATGTCAGTATTATTAAGGGGCTGCACAGGATATCCAGAGGCAGTTTTTGAAGTAGAGAAAATTGTTTCAAAAATCTTTAAACATAAAATTACCATGTTGCCTGGTCCTCCTACGTTGTACCAATCCATTCTTAGTTCAAATGAATTTGATTCAAGCAAGGTATCTTCGCTTCGATTGGGAGTCACCGGTGCTGCAGCAATTCCTGTCAGCTTGATAAAAGATATGAAAGAAAAATTAGGATTTGAAACTGTTATTACCGCTTATGGGTTAACCGAAAGTACTGGCGTAGCAACTATGTGTACTCCAAATGATGATTATGAAACCATTGCAACAACATCGGGTAAATCAATAGAAGGGGTTGAGGTGAAATGCGTAGATGTTGATGGAAAAGAAGTTGCCTCAGGTGAGCAAGGTGAAATTTTAGTGAAGGGATTTAATATAATGCAGGGATACCTTGATAACCCGGAAGCGACTGAGGAAGCTATTGATAAGGAGGGCTGGCTGCACACCGGAGATATTGGAATTATTGACGATAAAGGATACCTTAAAATTACAGATCGATTAAAAGATATGTTTATCGTGGGTGGTTTTAATGCTTACCCTGCAGAAATAGAAAACATTTTATTGAATCATCCCTCAATTATTCAAGCCGCAGTGGTAGGTATTCCTGATGAGCGAATGGGCGAGGTTCCCAAGGCTTTTCTGGTTATGAATGGAAAGGATTTATCTTCTAAAGAAGAAATTATTAAATGGGCAAAAGATAATATGGCCAACTACAAGGTTCCTAGAGAGATTGAGTTCTTGGATTCACTTCCTGTTAATGCTGCAGGAAAAATAATGAAATTTAAATTACGTTGATACTTTTTTATAGTAAGCTTTTTAATAAACATAGGAGTTAATAATGAAATTATTCTTAAGTGTATTTGTATCTCTTTTTGCATTTACAGCTATAGCTGATTCTCATTCTGATGATGAATTGGCAGTTTTAGAGTCTTTAAATGCATACTATGACGCCAGAAGAAATGAAGATTGGAAAAAAGTTGTTTCGATGGAAAGCAGTGCTGGTGTTCTAAGCACAAATTCTGATGGCAGCTTCCATAAGCCTTTAATAAAACAATCCGCTGATGACTGGAAAAACTCAGGTACTGGTGGAGCTCTTAATATTTATTATCCTGAAGCTGTACAGTTTTCTAAAAATGTTGTCTTTACAAGATTTTATTATGAGGGTATGGCAGGATTTGGAGACGTTGAACAGCCTTACAGAACACGAGTTACTATGAACTGGGTTAAAGAAAATGGTAAGTGGGTTGTTAGATCTCAACACTACTCACCAGCAAACTATGGCGGTGTTCACGTTCCTCAAGCAACGGATTTTGATAATTAATTTTACTAATTAGTAAAAAACCTGATAAATTAAATTATTAAATTTGAGGTAAAAAATATGAAAAACCTATTAACACTTTCTATGGTTTTTCTCGCATTCAGCCTAAGTGCTGGATACGAGAAAGGTAATTCAAAGGCTTGGGAAATAAAAGCTTATTCATCTGCTGCTCCAGCTTACATTGGAGATAATGCCACCATAATTGGTGCTTCTGGAAAAGTTTTAAGAAATGGAACAAATGGATGGCGTTGTGAGCCCTTTATGCCAATGCCTGAAGGCGGCTTCAAGAGCGCTCATGAAACTGCGGCAGCTTGCTCTGATAAAAATGCAGTAGCTTGGGCTAACGCTTATAAGGCAAATAAGACGCCAGATCTTGAAGCTGATGGATGGATTTGGATGCTTCACGGAGATCTGGGTGTTGATAACTTTACTCCTTATACTGATGGGCAAAAAAATGCAGGTCATAAGCATTTTATTGAGTCAGGTGCACATATGATGTTAATGCCAAAAGATCCTAAATCATTGGACGGTCAATCTACTGACTATACTAATGGAGGTCCATACGTTATGTTTAAGGGAACCCCATATGTTCATTTAATGATTCCTCTTGAAGGCTATTATGATTATCAGCTTGAGGCATCACCGCATTCTCACTAACATTAGATTGCTGGTTAATGATGGGCACTTTATGTGCCCATTTTTTTTCTTTGGTGCCCTCTGCAGGAATCGAACCTGCAACTAATCCTTAGGAGGGATTTGTTATATCCATTTAACTAAGAAGGCAATATAGTTAGCATAACAAATAATTTATCGATGAAGATTATAGTTTTAGGCGGCGGCATTGCTGGATTGGCTACCTCTGCTTTTTTAGCCAAACAAGGTAAGCATGTCGTTGTAATTGAAAAGGGTAATTCTTTTGAAGATCATGGTGCTGGGATTCAAATTACTCCAAATGCAGAAAAAGTAATCAAACAACTTGGAATTTATGATCAATTTAAAGAGATATCTGATCAGCCCTCATCAATTAATATCAGAGAGATAGATACCACTAGGAGATTGCATTCTGTTCCTTTAGATCAATATTGCATGAATGAGTTTACGGGTGATTATCACCATATTCACAGACAAGATTTAATTAAATTATTGTCTGTTCGAAGCAAGGAGTTAGGTGTAGAAATAATTGAAAATGAAAAAATCACCAAAATAGAAGAGCTAGATAAGGAAGTAATAGTCTCCTCTGAGTGCGGAAATTCTTATCAAGCTGATTTTTTAATTGCTGCAGATGGCTTAAATTCTATTGCAAGAAAATACCTCTTTCCAACCTATGCTCCAAAATTTAGAAACTTTTCTGCATGGAGATCTCTAATAAAAATTGATAAAGATATCGATAAAATTTTTCTAGAACCAAACTTATTTATCTCAAAAAATCTCCATTTCGTAACATATCCTATTCGCAAAATGTCTTACTTGAACTGCGTATTAATTTCAAAAGATATTGATAAGAAAAAAGAATCCTGGAAGGAAAATGCTTCCTTATCAGAAGTGACAGCATTAATTGAAGAGGCAAATCAAACAG
This sequence comes from SAR86 cluster bacterium, assembly GCA_003331565.1. Taxonomy (GTDB): domain Bacteria; phylum Pseudomonadota; class Gammaproteobacteria; order Magnimaribacterales; family D2472; genus MED-G82. The sequence goes on from QOPE01000016.1 coordinate 5,318, forward strand.
TAAAAAATATATTTCTGCAAAGCACCAATATTAAGAAATGGGGGCTTTATGATCACTTTTTACCAAAATGGCATTCAAATAGAATTTCCTTAATTGGTGATGCGGCTCATCCCATGCTTCCATTTATGGCTCAAGGGGGTTGCTCATCTCTCGAAGATAGTTTTGCTTTGTCATACCTAATGAAAAACTCCAAGAATATTTCTGATACTTTTTTTAGATTTCAAAAGATAAGGAATAAAAGAGTGAGAAAGATCCAACAAATTTCATCAAGAAATCGTTTTGTCTTTCATCAACCTCTACTGATAAGAAGTTTAATTTTTAAAATCTTGGAGTTATTCCCTTTTATTTTGCTATCAAGATTGAAGATGATTTATAACTATGATGTTGCCTCAAGGATAAAAAATTAAAACGAATATTTTTTAATCATGAAATCAATTAAAATTATGAATTAAATCAATATTATGAGCCAAGAAATTAAAATATCGCTTCCTGATGGTAATACAAAAATCTTACCTTTGGGCTCAAATGGGCATGATTTGGCGGCATCAATTGGTTCTGGGTTAGCCAAATCGGCTATTGCTTACATGGTTGAAGGCAAGCAATTTGATTTAATTGATGAGCTAGACGATGGCATGAAAGTGTCGATTATCACTATTCAATCTGATGATGGCCTTGAGATAATGCGACATACTTTAGCTGCTCAGGTGTTAGCAAAAGCTATAAAAAATTTATATCCAAATGCAAAACTTGCTATAGGCCCGACAATTGAAACAGGATTTTATTACGATATCTTGTTTGAAAAACCCATTTCATCTGATGACTTAGAAAAAATTGAAGATGAAATGAAAAAAATTTTGAAAGTTGGCTCAGGGATCGTTAAGACACTCCATTCCAAAAAAGATGCAATTTCTAAGTTTAATGACCTTAAAGAGCCCTACAAAGTTAAGATTATTGAGAGCTCTGAACAAAATGAGGATTTTCAAATCTACACACAAGAGGAATCAGGCTTTATTGATCTCTGTAATGGACCCCACCTTCCTTCACTAAAATTTATCGGTGAATTTAAACTTTTGAATTTAGCCGGCGCATATTGGAAAGGAGATTCAAAAAATGAAATGCTTACAAGAATTTATGGGACTGCTTGGAGAACAAAAAAAGAACTTTCTGACCATTTAAGTCAAATTGAAGAAGCAGAAAAAAGAGATCACCGTAAGCTCGCAAAAGAAATGAATTTATTTCATTTCCAAGACGAGGCTCCGGGAATGGTGTTCTGGCACCAAAATGGCTGGTCAATATACACCTCTTTATTAAACTTTATGCGAGAAAAACTTAACCTTTCTGGATATCAGGAGATTAATACTCCTCAAGTGGTTGATAGAAAATTATGGGAAGCTTCAGGGCATTGGGAAAAATATCGAGAGAACATGTTTATTGCTGAAATTGATGAAGAGCATGCAAATGAAAAAAGAACAAATGCTCTAAAACCAATGAATTGTCCTTGTCACGTACAGGTTTATAATCAGGGCATTACATCTTATAAAGATCTACCCATTAGGTTTTCAGAATTTGGGTCATGCCATAGATATGAGGCTTCAGGAACGATGCATGGATTAATGAGGGTTAGAGGATTTACTCAGGACGATGGCCATATTTTTTGTACCGAAGATCAAATCGAAGATGAAACAAAATCATTTATTACGCTTTTATCTGATATCTATAAAACGCTTGGTTTCAATGAATTTAATATCAAACTCTCAACTCGTCCAGAAGTTAGAATAGGTAATGATGAGACTTGGGATAAGGCTGAGAATGCTTTGCAGAAAGCAATTGAGAGGTTAGATCTACCATATGTTATTGAAGAGGGAGAGGGAGCTTTTTATGGTCCAAAATTAGACTTTGTTCTTACGGATGCAATAGGTCGACAATGGCAATGCGGTACTTTTCAAGCTGATTTTATTCTTCCATCTAGATTGGATGCTGTTTATGTAGGTGAGGACGGAAAAAAACATAATCCTGTAATGATTCATAGAGCCATATTGGGTTCTTTTGAGAGATTTTTAGGCATCTTGATAGAAAACTATTCAGGAAAGCTGCCGTTGTGGTTAGCGCCAAAGCAAATAGCTGTCTTGACTGTTACAGATGAAGTTATTCCATTTGCTGAGAAATTAAGCACACAGCTTCTAGCCGAAGGTATTCGAGTTGAGCTGGATAAACGCAATGAAAAGATTGGCTATAAGATTAGAGAGCACTCAAATTCTAAAACTCAGTTAATGGCAATTATTGGAAAAAAAGAAATGGAAAATGAAGAGGTGTCTATTAGGACCTTAGCCGATAGTGAAACTGAAACTATGTCAGTAAAAGAAACAATCAAAAAATTGAAAAAGCTTGTTTTGAGCCCCTAAGCTACTGTCTCCAGCCTTCTCTATCAAATACTCTTAGGTAGGTGAGTTGATCGTGATCTGATTCATTAAGAACTTTTACGTAATCACCTGACTCAACTAAAATAACATCTCCAGCAGTCAAAGCGTATGAATCTTTATGTCCGATACCTCTTGAAGGATCGCTGCCATGACCTTCCTTAGAATTCATGTATTCAACAACCTCCATAATTCCTCTTCCGTTTACTATTACATAAACTACATCAGAATTTACTAATTGGTGACCTAAGGTGCTTTTTCCAGGCTGGATCACAGTCTTACTAGCAATGACTTTTCCCAACAGATCATTTGTCCAAACTGCATAGTCATCTGTTACCTTTTGTGGTGATCCACCAACTCTAAAATTATTATATTTTCTTGCCATAATTATTCTCTTGCAATGATTATATAAATTTATTCAATGAATGGGGTAAATTTCTTTACAAATTCTAATTCTTAATTATTATTACCAAAACGCCGATTTGTCTGGCTTGCGGGCGTTCAATAAATTCAGCTAAATAAGGTCCCAATCTTAATTAGTAAATGCCTCATATATAATAACTATTACACGTGGAGTGACATTATGACTAAAGAATATAAAAACCCTGAAACCATTGGATTGCATGCTGGTTGGCGAAAAGATGAAACCACTAATTCAGTAGCTGTTCCCATTCATCAAACCTCTAGTTATCAATTTGATAATACAGATCATGCTGCAAATCTATTTTCCTTATCTGAGCTAGGAAATATTTATTCAAGAATTATGAATCCCACAAATGCAGTGCTTGAAGAGAGGATTGCTACCCTTGAAGGTGGGGTTGGAGCATTGGGTGTTGCCTCTGGACAAGCCGCATCAAGCTATTCAATTCAAAATATCGCAAAGGCTGGAGATAATATTGTTGCCTCGGCTCACCTATATGGAGGCACATATAATCAATTTAAAAATCCATTTAAAGATATGGGTATTGAAGTTAGATTCGTTGATCCTGAAAATCCTCAAAATTTTAAAGATGCTACTGATGAAAATACAAGAGCATATTACGGTGAAGTTCTTCCAAATCCTTCTTTTAAAGTCTTCCCAATAGAAGAGGTTGCTGAGCTCGGCAAACCCCTAGGTATTCCGTTAATTGTTGATAATACTGCTGCACCTATAATTTGTAGGCCTTTTGATCATGGTGCTACAGCACTTATTCACTCAACCACAAAATATATTGGTGGCCATGGAACATCCATTGGAGGAATTATTGTTGATAGCGGTAATTTTGAGTGGGAAAAGTTTGCCGAAAGGCAACCTTCATTGAATACACCCGATCCTTCTTATCACGGGGCTATTTGGACCGAGGCTGTAAAGCCGCTTGGTCCAATTGCATATATTTTGAAGGCCAGAACAACTCTCTTGAGAGATATGGGAGCTGCAATGAGTCCGTTTAACGCATTTATGTTTATTCAAGGACTTGAAACTCTTGCTCTAAGGATTAGGGAGCACTCTAAAAATGCCAATCAGGTAGCTGAATTCTTAGCTTCTCATGCCAAGGTTGAATCTGTTTCTCATCCAAGCGTGGCTGAGGGTATTCACAAGGAAAGAGCTGAAAAATATCTTTCAGGAGGTCATGGTGGACTACTAGGTTTTGAAATTAAAGGTGGTCTTGATGCTGGAAAGAAATTTATTGATTCGCTGGAAATGTTCTATCACGTGGCTAATATTGGTGATTCAAGAAGTTTAGCAATACATCCTGCTAGCACCACTCACTCTCAGTTGACTGAAGATGAATTAGCATCTGCAGGAGTATCGCCAGGTTACGTAAGACTTTCAATTGGCTTGGAACATATTGATGACATTATTGATGATCTCAAGCAAGCTTTTGATAAAGTGAATTAACTGCATTGAGGTATGGAACGCGATACCTCAATGATTATTTATATTATCTGTGGGAGTTCCTGGCAGTTAAAGAGGATTTCTAACTATAAATTAGAAAAGGGATCCTCCTTAACTTTTTTGGATTTCGATGCAGAAGATTTAACAGAAAAAATAGCAAGTTTGAAAAATTCCTTTTTTTGTCTTGTACCAGCAGGATTTTTCCCTAATAAGAAGGCTAGGGATTTTTTGGCTAAAACAGCATTTAATAATGAGAAGGTTTGGGGAAAATTCTCTTTAAACCTTCAAATTAAAGATTTAGTTTTTAAAAGACGCTTAGCTAAAAATAGAGCAATTTTTTTTCATAAAGATATTTTTTTTTCTGTTGGCGGTCATGGTAAAAATGGACCCAATTTATTTAATGAGTTGGAAAAAAGATTTTCTATCAGAATAGATTCATTAGAAAATACTTGTAATTTAATTAGAAAGTTCAAAAGATAACTTATGAGTAATTTGATCGAAGTGGATAATGTCCATTACTCAATAAACGAAAATAATTTGATTCGTGGAATTTCTTTTGGGCTTAAGGAAAATGAGATTTGTCATATCCAAGGTGTAAATGGCTCAGGCAAAACATCGCTTTTAAAAATAATCTTAGGAATTGTTGAGCCCACAAAAGGCGAAGTTCATAGAAAAGAAAACTTAAAAATTCAATTCCATGGACATAAATTGCCCTTTAAAGGCTTTCTTACTTTATTGCAAAATCTAAAGTTAGTTCTTTCAGAGGATGAACTTATTGATGCTCAAAAATTTTTAGAAGAACTAGATTTGCATGAAAAGCTGAATTTAAGATTTTCAAATCTTTCGTTTGGGCAGCAAAAGAAATCTTTTTTTGCTTCAAAACTAGTAATTAAAAATACTCAAGTGTTCGTTTTAGACGAGCCATTTGTTGGATTAGATGATTCAACTACAAAATTTTTTCAAGAAAAACTACAAGAAAGGGTAAATGATGGAGCAGCTATAATCATTACCTCACACATTCCAATATCAATGCCAGCTAAAACAATTAATATTTAAATGATTAAATACCTATCACAGGAACAAACAAAACTGATTTACAAGTCAAGAGCATGGCTCACTCCCTTGATTTTGTTTGCTTTGATAATGATCGCTTTTCCATTGAGTATTGACTTATTTGGCAAGCAGACTAGCGATCTATTCATGATAATTATTGTGATCTCTCTCCTGCTTACAAATTACCTTGCTATAGATGATATTTTGCTTGAGGACTATGAAGATGGCTCATTTGAACAGTTTCTTACCCAAAATAAAAGTTTATTCTCATCCGTTTTAGCAAAGTTAATTATTTTGATTATTTACAAAGCACTCCCTTTGTCTTTGCTCACTATTTTATTTGCAAGTGTTAACAATGTAGATCCATTTGTTTTTTTAGACCTCTTTTTAATATCTTTTTTTTGCCAAATATTATTTTTAAATATCTTTCTTTTTGGCAGTGCATTGGGTATCAACAAGGGTGGATTACTTGGACTTATAGTTGTCATGCCAATAGTTTTTCCAGTAATCATTATTTTTGGACAATCGATGACTTTATTACAAAATAATTCAAGTATTGATAGTTTTTTACTGCTTAGTCTTGGAATTAGCTTTCTTATTACTCCTATGTTTTCTTATTTATCTTCGCTTATACTCAAAATGCATTTGGAATAGCAATTCAGAGCCTTATATAAAGATTAGTGTCTAATAAAATTATAAATAAATTTGCATCAGCAAAAACCTACATTGAAACGTGTGATAAATACTTTCTATTTGTATTTATCCCTAGCATTTTATTGATCATTGCTGGTTGGTACTGGGGAATTTTTATTGCGCCTCCTGATGCTGTTCAAGGAGATTCTTATCGGATTATCTATCTGCATGTACCTTCTTCTATATATGCTCAACTTATATATTGGATAATGGCTGCCTGGTCAGCTATATACCTAATCTGGAGAGTGAAATTAGCTGCATACTTAACAAAATCTGCTGCGTTTGTCGGCCTTTTAGTTACTTTTTTAGCATTATTTTCTGGATCTGTTTGGGGTATTCCAACTTGGGGTACTTGGTGGCAATGGGACGCAAGAATAACTTCAACCATAATACTTTTTTTAATGTATTTGGGATTAATTGCATTGCATGATTCATTTAATAATCAAAATAAGGCTGATAACTTGATGTCTATTTTGACAATAGTAGGATGTGTAAATTTACCAATTATAAAAAAGTCTGTTGATTGGTGGTCAACTCTCCATCAACCAGCCTCAATAACTTTAACCGATAACCCAGCTATAGATCCTGCGATGTTGTACCCACTAATACTTTGCATTGTCTCATTTGGTTTTGTATTAATATCCATGGGAGTTTTAGTAAGTAAACTTATTATTTTTAATAGAGAAAAAAACAGGAATTGGGTAAAGAACTATGGATGATATTCTTTTTATGAATGGTCATGGTATTTATGTCTGGATTGTCTATTCAGTAGGAGCTCTATTAATATCCGGGTCATTTATTTTTTTGTTTTATAAGCTTAGGAAATAGATTTTCAAATGCTTCCTCATCGAAAAAAGAGACTGCAGAATATTTTATTGTTACTTGGCTCATCATTTATTGGTATTTTCCTGATATTGACCGCATTGAACTCACAACTCGACTTATTTTATTCACCTAGCGAATTAAATAAAAATAATCTTCCTCAAGAAAGAATAAAACTCGGTGGAATGGTAAAAAAAGGGTCAATTAAGTATGAAGATACAAAGGTCTTATTTGTATTGACTGATTTTGAAGAAGATCTAGACATTGAATTTGATGGGATTCCTCCAGACCTCTTCAAAGAAGATAGCGGAGCGGTTATGTTGGGAAGTTTTGATGGCAATGGTGTATTTATTGCCGAAGAAGTTTTTGCAAAGCATGATGAAAATTACATGCCACCGGAACTAAGCAAATAATATGATTCCTGAAATATCTCATTTGCTCGCAATATTAGCAGCAGGTCTGTTTTTATTTTCTTTGTTAGTAATTCTTACCAGTAGCGCTTTAAGTTCTAGCGATTCAATAATTAGGCTTTCGTTAAACTGCTTTAATGCAGCAACGATTTTCTTGATTTCTGCTTTTATTTTATATGTCTACTTGGCAGTTATGGATGATTTTTCTGTGAAATATATAGCAATGCATTCAAATTCAGATTTGCCAATCTTTTACAAAATTTCATCGATTTGGAGTTCTCATGAAGGATCAATGTTTTTATGGATTTTGTTTCTTTCAATATGGCTATGGCTATTCGTTAACAGATTAGATCCTCAATCCAATCTATTCAGATATGTAATCTTTTTCTCTGCAATGGTTTTATTATTCTTTTTGTTATTTTTACTAGTAACCTCATCACCTTTTGAAAGAATATTGCCACTTGCTCCAATCAATGGAGGAGATATAAATCCCGTTCTTCAAGATCCTGCATTGGTGATTCATCCTCCAATGTTATATCTAGGCTATGTTGGTTTTGCTGTTCCATTTGTTTATATCTGTGCTTACTTGGCAGATGGAGAATTTAGGCAAGGTTGGGAAACCATTATTCAAAAGTGGAGCCTTTATGCTTGGGCATTCTTAACATTAGGAATAGGACTTGGAAGTTGGTGGGCTTATTATGAGCTTGGTTGGGGAGGCTATTGGTTCTGGGATCCTGTTGAAAATGTAGCACTGATGCCATGGTTGGCAGCAACAGCCTTCACTCATTCAATTCATGCATCCACTAAATCAGGCGTACTCAAATCCTGGACTCTTTTTTTGGGGCTTTCAGTATTTATTCTCAGTCTTTTTGGAGCATTCATTGTTAGATCTGGAATTATTGATAGCGTGCATTCATTTGCCAATGATCCCCAAAGAGGCTTAACTTTGTTATTAATCACCGGAGTTATAGCACTCATAAGCTTTGGTTTGTTTAGCTTTCGATCTACCAAGATTGTAAATTCAAGGCTTGTGGTATCAGGTTCGAAAGAATCATTCCTCTCATTGAACAATATTTTAATGATTACGAGTATATTCTCAGTTTTTTTGGGAGTTATATATCCTTTAATTACGCAATATTTTTATTCTACAAAAGTCAGCATTGGCCCGCCTTACTATAATACAATCTTTGCACCATTGATCTTCATTGCAGCATGTTTCATAGCATTATCAGTTGAATCTAAATGGCAGCGTAAGTGGAAGCTCACAGAAACACTTTCCAAATTAGGTATTCCAATACTAATATCATGTTTTTTGACTTTTATAGTTCAAAGCTTCCACCAATACAGTGTTAGCTTGATTCAAATGATTGGACTTTTTTCAGGCACTTTTATAATTTCAATCTATGCATTCAAGCTATTAATGAATTTAGTAAATAGGGAATTTATTAATTGGTCGAGCGCAGTTTCCCATTTAGGTTTTGGCTTACTACTTTTTTCTATCGCTGTTAATTCTATTTTTAGTTATGAAAAGAATCTTAAATTAAATGTAAATGAGGAATATATCAGTGAGGAACTAGAAATTAGTTTTGATGATTTGTCCTTACAGGATGAATCAAATCATCAACGAATAATTGCTCAAATCAATATGAAGATTCATGACAAAGTAATAAGTTTTTCACCTGAAAAAAGGAAGTATTTCACAAGGGGTCAAGTTACATCTGAAACAGATATTGAAGCCACATTTTTAAGAGATATTTATATCAACATTGGCGAACAGCTCGATGATGGGAGCTGGACCTTTAGAGTTCAGTTTAACTATCTAATTAAATGGATTTGGTTTTCTGTATTACTAATGATTCTTGGGATATTAATTAGATCTAGGGCAATAGTATGAAATCCAAAATAAGATATATATTTCTATTAGTTCCAATCTCGATAATTGTTTTCTTTGCCTATGTAATTTCTCAAAGTCAAAATGAAGCGAGCCAACCATTAAATTTAGAGTTACCAGAATTTCAACTTCAAACCCTTGATGACAAAACTTTAAGTGAAAAAGATATTTCCTCTGGCACTTATCTAATAAATGTTTGGGCAAGTTGGTGCATTACCTGCAGAGTTGAGCACCCATTTCTGATTGATTTAAAAGATAAAGGAGTTCCCATTATTGGTTTAAATTATAAGGACGATAAAGATGATGCGATAAATTGGTTGAAAAACTTTAAAAGTCCATATGAAATTTCAATACATGATTTTTATGGAACATTAGCATTAGATTTGGGTGTGACGGGTGCACCTGAAACTTATTTATTAAAAGATGGCATTATCGTAAGAAGACATATTGGTGAACTGAATATTGAAAAGTGGAGGCAAGATTTTGCAGAGTTTTTCTAGAAAATCTTTAATTGTTTTATTCTTTTTATTTCATTTAGATTCGTTCAGTAATGATATTTATGAATTTAAAGACTCCTTTCAAGAGCAAAGATTTTTCAGCTTAATTGATGAGATTCGATGTCCAAAGTGCACCAGTGGAAGCCTTGCTAGTTCTGATGCACCGGTATCAAAAGACTTAAAGGATAGAATCTATTTTATGATACTCGATGAAAAATCTGATCAAGAGATCAAAGATTTTGTTATTCAAAGATATGGCAAGCAGTCTGATTATAATCCTTCATTCTCAGAAAATTTGTTTCTCTGGTTAATGCCATTAATATTTTTCATTTCCATCATTATTTTTTTTGGCCTAAAAAAAAGGATTTAGATTGCTGTATTTAGTATTTGGAATCTCTCTCATACCTATACTTTTTTATTTGTTTTCAAGAGGAGTGAATCACAAGTCAGTGGTTTTATTATCTGCAAGTTTGATCTATGGATTTATTTATTTTTCCTATTTCTCTAGCTATCAAATCATTGGATCTCATAGAGAGGTTAAGCTTATAAATTCAATCGATTCACAAATTTTTGAAAATACTGATGTTTCTTTCGAGGCATTAGCTGAGGTTTCAAAGCTGCAGAGTCAAGAATTAAGTTTTTTATATATAGCTAAAAAGGCAAATGAAGCCATTTCAAATAATTCACTCATTTCAGCAGAAAGCTTATTAAAGTTCATAAATCAAAATTTTAAGGAAGAAGAGTTTCAAGTTGATACTTTTAATTTATTAGCAGACCTTAGAGACACCAAATACCCGGAATATTCAAAGGCATCTGTCCTGGTTAATTTCAATTTAATAGATGAACCTAAATGCATAAATGGAATTGTTGACACACAAGTGTTTCTTAAAAATGGACCCTTAGTACCATTGGCTGTGTCTTCAGATAGTTTGAGTAATATAAAAAACAATAACCTAATGCTGGATAAGACCAACGCTGTTGTTCGAGGATTTGATATTCCATCAGCAGCACTTAATAAAGAAATTACCTCTATTGTTGTAGAACTAAAATGCATTGATGGGACTTATGATTATGAGTCAAATATTAACTTTTCTAAGCCCATAGAGGCCGACCCATGGCAAGTAAATATTAGTAATTCTGAATGGTCTAAAAGGGAACAATAGTTTAAAATAATCATTCATGCAGCTTAAACATCTTAAACTTGCTGGCTTTAAGAGTTTCGTTGATCCAACGAGGATATCCTTCCCCACAAATATGGTAGCGGTAGTAGGTCCTAACGGATGTGGCAAGTCAAATATTATTGACGCAGTTAGGTGGGTTCTTGGTGAGTTATCAGCTAAAAATCTCCGGGGCGAGTCAATGGCAGATGTAATTTTTAACGGTTCAGAATTAAGAAAAGCATCTGGTCAGTGCAGCATAGAATTACTCTTTGACAACTCAATGGCTAAATTGGGCGGCGAATATTCAAAATATAATGAAATATCTGTTAAAAGGGTCATGACTAAAGATGGCCAATCAAACTATTTTATTAATAAAGCGAAGGTTAGGCGTAAAGATGTTCAAGATATTTTCTTGGGAACGGGACTAGGACCAAATAGTTACGCCATAATTGAGCAAGGGATGGTCTCAAAGATCGTCTCAGCAAGACCTGAGGATTTGAGAATCTATATAGAAGAGGCTGCAGGTATTTCCAAGTACAAAGAAAGACGTAAAGAAACTGAATCTAAGATTAAACGAACCAAAGAGAACATCTCAAGAGTAAAAGATATAAGAGATGAAATTAAGCGTTTAATTGGTCGATTAGAAAGACAGGCAAAGGCTGCAGAAAAATACAATGAATTGAGTTCTCAAGAAACAGACATAAAACTCAAAATTTCAATAATGAATTCACTTTCAGCTAAGACCCAAAGAGATAAAATTAATTTAAATCTAAGAGATTTGACCAGTAAGCTTAAGGTAGCTAACGGTGAAGTTTTAACTATTCAATCGAAGATTGATCAGATTAGAACTGAGCATCAAGATACTCTTGCTGCTTATGATGAAGCTCAAAAATCCTTTTATGGCGTAGGCTCTGAGTTAGCTCGATTAGAAGAAAGCTTGCAAAACCTTACCTCAGCTGAAGCGAATACTAAAACTGACATTATTAAAGCAAACCAGGCCTATGAAGATGCCATGAAAAAAGCTACTGATTTTGAAGAATTGTCCCCGAAAGAGAAGGCTCTTCATATTCTTGAAAAATTAATTTCTTCAATTAACAAAAGCGAATTGAAAGAATTAGCTTTGCAGTTAAAAGAGATTCTCCACAAAGTCCTGAATATTGCTTCAGAACAAACAAAAGACTTTGCTCAAGAATTTAAACAAAGAATAGATGAGCTTGAGCTAAAACTTGATGAAATTTCTAAGAAGAAATCTGAAACCCAAGATCTGCTTACAAAACAAGTTGAGATGAAATCTTCATCTGAATCAGGATTGCTAAAAATTAAGCAGGCTCAATCTAAAGTCACTGATGAGATAAATCATTTAGAAAACCAGAAGGGATTACTTCAAATTGATGAAAAGAATTTAGAAGAAAAGATCAACCAGAATAAACTTGATTTGAGGACTTTTGAAATAAATTTAGAAAACTCATCAAAATTACTCGAAAAAAATAACATCAATATTGAGAATTTAGATCCCAACGACTATAACAATCTTTCACTTGATGGCTTGGAAAGCGATCTAAATTCTGTACAAAATAAAATTACTTCTTTAGGAGCAATAAATTTGGCAGCTCCAGAAGAAATTAAGTCTGAATCAGAAAGGATGCTAGAGTTGGATCGCCAAATCAATGATCTTAATGAGGCGTTAGATAAATTGCAGATAGCTATTCAAAAAATTGATAATGAATCAAGATCTAAATTTGAATCAAGCTTTAAGGCAGTGAATGAAAAAATATCTGAAATTTTTCCTACACTCTTTGGGGGTGGCAAAGCTGAGCTAAGACTTTTAGAAGGTGATGCTCTTTCGAGTGGCGTTGCTCTTATGGCAACACCTCCTGGTAAGAAGAATTCAAATATTTCTCAACTTTCTGGAGGCGAAAAAGCTTTAACTGCACTTTCACTAGTTTTTGCTTTATTTAAACTCAATCCTGCACCGTTTTGCATGCTTGATGAGGTTGATGCTCCATTAGACGATCTAAATACTACCCGGTTTGTAAATATGGTTGAATCAATGTCACCTGAAGTCCAATTTATATTTATTACGCATAATAAGATCTCGATGGAGAAAAGTGATCATCTCATGGGGATTACAATGCAAGAGGCTGGTGTTTCGAGAGTCGTATCCGTTGATGTAAGTGAAGCGCTTGAGCTTGCTGCCTCTTAATGCTGACAAACCTTCAGATTTTTCTAATCGGAATTGGCTTTAGCATTTCGCTTTCACTTATTTACTTTTTTTTAAAGACCAGAATAAACAGAAAAGAAATTTTTGAGAATACTAGTAATTTAGACTTAAATGCAGAATTAAAACAAGGGTCATTAAACCTCGACTCTGATGAAAGCGATTCTTCTAATCAAGAGTTAATAATAATGCAGCTGCACTCAATCGATGGTTCAAATTTTGATATGGAACAAGTTTTCGAGCTTTTAAAAAATCTTAAATTTAAGGCGGCTGATGGTTTTTTTGTTTTCTATAACCATTCTTTAGAGGAGGTTTTTAGATTAGCAAATAAATTTCATCCCGGCAGCCTAGATAAAAAAACACAAACCAATACTCTTATTGCTGCAATTGATTTGCTCAAGAGTAATGATCCCATG
>QOPE01000017.1 GCA_003331565.1 SAR86 cluster bacterium
AACTTTCAAACAATGGTTGCTGATTTAACAAGTCTTGATATCGCTAATGCTTCTCTACTGGATGAGCCAACTGCTGCTGCTGAAGCCATGACACTTGCTCATAGGTCTTCAAAATCTAAAAGCGATACTTTTCTTGTCGATAAGAATTGTTTCCCACAAACCATTTCAATAGTTAAAGCAAGAGCTAAACCATTAGGCATTAATGTTGAAGTTGTTGATTTAAAGGAATTCAATGCAAATGAAGCTTTTGGAGCATTGTTCCAGTATCCAGGAAATGATGGCTCGATTGAGATTTCAGCAGAATTGTTAGCGCCTCTAAAAGATAAAGACATAATCACTATAGCTGCGACAGACTTGCTAGCCCTGACTTTAATCAAGGCACCTGGAGACCTAGGGTTTGATATTGCTGTTGGTAACTCCCAGAGATTTGGTGTTCCACTGGGTTTTGGTGGACCTCATGCTGCATTCATGGCAGCAAATGAAAAATTTAAAAGGTCATTGCCGGGCAGGCTGATTGGAGCATCAGTGGATAAACTTGGAAATACATCTTATCGGCTTTCACTGCAGACTCGAGAGCAACATATCCGAAGGGAAAAAGCTACATCAAATATCTGCACCGCGCAGGCATTACTTGCAATTATTGCAGGCTTCTATGCTGTTTATCATGGCCCTAAAGGTTTAAAAAACATTGCGCTTTCAATAAATAAAAAAACCGAAAGTTTGGCTAATTTCTTAATTGAAAGTGGTTATGAAATCTTATCTTCCAGTTTCTTTGATACGCTGGTAATTAATACTAAAGATAAAACAGAAGAGATTATTGATGCCGCAGAATCAGCTGGCTACGGCTTCAGAAAATTTGATAATGATCATGTTGCTCTATCTATCGATGAAACCACCGAAGATGAGGATTTAATAATAATTAAAAAAATATTTGAAAATGAAAAACAGACAAAAATTAAATCAAAGCTAAATTCAATACCTGCTTACACAAAAAGAGAATCTGATTACCTTACCCATCCTGTATTTAATACTTATTTTACTGAAACTGAATTACTCAGATACATTAGGAAGTTAAGCGATAAAGACATCGCTCTTGATCGAGCCATGATCCCTCTTGGTTCATGCACAATGAAATTAAATGCAACCTCTGAAATGATTCCGGTTGGCTGGGAAGAATTCTCATCCATTCATCCCTATGCACCCGAGTATCAAGTTAAAGGCTATCTCCAGTTAATAGATGATCTAGAACAAATGCTTGAAAAAATTACTGGCTACAGCGCGATTTCATTACAACCTAATGCGGGCTCTCAAGGGGAATATGCTGGTTTGCTAGCAATTGATGCTTTTCATAAAAGCAATGGTCACCACAATAGAAAAGTCTGCCTAATACCAGAATCTGCTCACGGTACTAATCCTGCTTCTGCCCAAATGGCAGGCATGAAAGTTGTGCCTGTTAAATGTGATAAATCTGGCAACATTGATTTAGACGACCTTCAAGATAAGGCAAACAATAATTCAGAAGAACTTGCTGGAATTATGATTACTTACCCTTCTACGCATGGAGTATTTGAAGAAACCGTCACAGAAGTCTGTAATGTTATTCATTCTCATGGTGGCAAGGTATATATAGATGGAGCTAACCTAAATGCAATGGTATCTCTTTGCAAGCCTGGTTTATTTGGCGGGGATGTTTCTCACTTAAATCTCCACAAAACTTTTTGTATACCGCATGGCGGAGGTGGTCCTGGAGTTGGGCCTATTGGTGTAGTAGAAGAATTATCAGACTACCTGCCCTCTAATCCTCTTACATATTCAGATCAAAATACAACTGGTCCAATCTCAGCTTCAAATTTTGGAAGTGCCTCAATTCTCCCAATCAGCTGGATGTACATTCAGATGATGGGCTCACAGGCTTTACGATTAGCAACAAAAGTAGCCATCCTGAGTGCTAACTATATTGCCCATAAGTTAAAGAAACATTACTCCATTCTTTATACTGGTCAAAATGACATGATTGCCCATGAATGCATTATTGATATTAGGCCTTTAAAAGAGAGCATTGGGATTGAAGTCGATGATATTGCAAAACGACTGGTAGACTTTGGCTTCCATGCACCAACAATGTCATTCCCAGTTCCTGGAACTCTAATGATAGAACCTACAGAGAGTGAGTCATTAAAAGAGATAGATAGGTTTTGTGATGCAATGATTGAAATCAGAAATGAAATAAGTGAAGTTGAGAATGGGGATTACCCGTTAGATGATAATGTCCTTAAGCATGCTCCTCATTCAGCAGAGGAAGTTACTAGTGATAGATGGGAGCATCCATACTCAAGAGAGAAAGCTGTTTATCCACTCAAGTATCTAAAAAAATCAAAGTATTGGGTACCCGTTTCCAGAATTGATAATGTTCATGGTGACAGAAATCTTATGTGCTCTTGTCCTTCAATTAAAGATTTTGAGTAATTCTATATTCTGGGCAAGTCTAATATCTGCCAGCCTCTTGTAATTGATATTTTTTCTAATTTTGGATCAGGATTAACTGCTATAGGATTATTAACTTTTTCCAATAAAGGCAGATCATTAATTGAATCACTATAAAAGGTTGCAAGCTCCAAATTAAAACCCTTAATCTTTGCCCACCCGGTCACAAGTTTTAGTTTGCCCTCACCTAAAGCTGAGGGAGGTAAATATTTTCCGGTACACTTATTGTCAATAAATTCTACTTTTGTACCTAAGTAATCAGCTACCTCTAGCCTCTTGGCTATTGGTTTTACAATGAGTTCATTTGTAGCACTTGCTATAAGAATCTTGCACCCATCATCTTGATGATCATGAATAATCTTCAGGGCATATATATTGATCATTGGCTCAATGACTTCTTTTACAAATTCAATGGTGAGTTCACTAATTTCAATATGACTCATCCCAATAAATGATTTAAGGGCAAATTTAGTGTATTCATCAAAATCTAGCTTGCCTTCTTTATAGTCGTCCATAAAAGATTGATTAACATCAAGGGCTGAATTATCAAGAATTGATTTTGCAACCAAGAAATTGATCATGGAATAATCTGAATCACCATTTAGAATGGTATTATCAAGATCAAATATAACTAATTTCTCTTCGCTCATTTATAAATTGAATACCACAAAATACAGAAAAAATGTTGGATTGATAATTATAAATGATCAAGGCAAAGTCCTGCTATGCAGAAGAAAAAAAAGCAATTCTTGGCAATTTCCTCAAGGTGGTATTGATAAAGACGAAACTCCAAAAAGAGCTGCTTACAGAGAGCTATACGAAGAAGTAAATATTAAAAGGAATGAAATAAAATTTATAAGCTCAACAAACTTCTGGGCAACATACGAACTGCCTGATGAGTATAAAAAAAATAAAAAAAATCTTAGAGGCTTTTTAGGTCAAAAACAAAAATGGTATTTGTTTAAACTATATAAAGATGCGGATATACATTTTAATAACGATGATGATCAGGAATTTGACAAGTACGAATGGGTTAGTTTTTGGTATCCTCTAAAAAAAATTATTTTTTTTAAAAAGGATGTGTATAAAAAAGTTTTGAGATTTTTTTCAACTTATTATTCTGAGCTCAATGTTAATTGAAATATTGCTGTTGATAGGTGTTGGAGCATTAGCAGGTTTGATCGCTGGGCTTCTTGGTGTTGGTGGCGGAACAATTATTGTTCCAGCATTAATTTTTCTTTTTCAATTTTCGAATACAAACACTGATCTAATGGTTCAAATGTCAGTTGCTACATCCATGGCATGTATTGTCATTACAAGCATTTCTTCAACTTACGCACATCATCAGAGAAATGGTGTTATGTGGAATCTTGTTAAATCAATAGGTATGGGTATACCCTTAGGAGCTTTGTTTGGTGTGGTATTGGTTAACTTAATTTCAGGATTTATTTTAAAGATCTTAATTGTGATCTTTATGATTTATATCAGCATTAATATGCTCTCAAGTAAAATTCAAGTGACTAAAAATATGACGCTTCAAAATACTAATCATTTTTTTCCTGGTTCAATAATTGGCTTTCTATCGATTCCTTTAGGAATTGGAGGAGGAACTTTTACCGTCCCATATCTGAAATCACTTGGGCATGACATTAGAAAATCAATTGGTACCTCTGCAGCTTGTGGAATTGTAATAGCAGTAACTGCAACAATTTTATTTAGCCTGCCAATAGAATTAGCTTCGCTCCAGCTCAATGAAAATCTTATCTATTGGCCTGGTGTATTTTGGATTAGCTTCAGCAGCATAATCTTTTCAAGATTAGGTGCTAGACTTACCTACATAATCAAAGAGGATCTCTTAAAAAAAATATTTGGGGTCTTCATTTTTATTGTTGCAATTTTTTTAATTATTTAAATGATTGAACTTCCAGAATTTTTTAATAACCCAAGCATTATTGAGATAGGTAATTTTAGAATTCAGTACTATGCATTAACATGGATTCTTTCAGCGATACTGATCTTTCAGCATTTAAAACGAAGCAAAATCTTAGCAGCTGAGGGACTTTCTCATGAACAAATCAATGACATGGTTTTTATATGGGGGCTCTTCTTTGGGGCGATGTTCGGCGGTCGTGTAGGGTATATGATTTTTTATGGAACTGAACAACTGATATCAAATCCTCTAAGTCTATTTTATGTATGGCAGGGAGGTCTTAGCTTTCACGGCGGATTATTGGGTGTCATAGCTAGCATGTTTCTATTTTCTGTTAAGAAAAAAATAAGCTTTTTATCAGTTATGGACGCAGTAGCTCTTAGCATGCCTATTGGCCTTGGTCTTGTAAGATTAGGAAACTTCTTTAACGGAGAATTGTTTGGTAAACCAACAAGTGGATCATGGGGCTTTATATTTCCTACAGACCCATATGGGTATCCAAGACATCCCTCACAAATTTATGAACTTATTCTGGAAGGGTTTGTTTTGTTCTATGTTTTATATTTAGTTAGTAAATTAAAACCAAAACCAGGTGTTATTGCATCATCACTACTTATTTTCTATGGATTATTTAGATTCTCAGTAGAGTTTTTTAGAGAGCCTGATGCTCATTTAGGTTACCTCACATTTAACTTAAGTATGGGTCAAATTTTATCCTTGCCAATGATAATTTTTGGGATAATATTGGTACTCTTCTTTTCAAATAAACATGCAAAACTATCTTGAGCTTTTAAAAGAAATTCTAGATTCCGGCGAAGAAAAATCTGATAGAACTGGAGTTGGAACAATTGGTTTATTTGGCAAACAACTCAGGTTTAACTTGCAAGATGGCTTTCCCGCGGTAACTACCAAAAGACTTGCTTGGAAAGGAGTTGTATCAGAATTACTTTGGTTTTTAGAGGGTTCTGATGATGAGCGCAGACTGGCTGAAATAAGATTTAATGACTCCAGGGAAAACCTAACCGATCAAAGCAAATTTTCGACGATCTGGAGTGATAATGCTGATAATCAAGGTGTCTCTCTTGGATACACCAATTCTGAAACTGAAAAAAGACTTGGCCCGATCTATGGTGTTCAATGGAGAAATTGGGGGGGTAATGATCAAATAAAAGAGCTGATTAAAAATCTTAAACATAATCCACACAGTCGAAGGCACATTCTTACCGCTTGGAATGTTGGAGAGATAGATCAGATGGCTCTTCCACCATGCCATGTGATGTCTCAATTTTATGTTAGTAATAAGTCCGAGCTTTCATGTCATATGTATCAACGAAGTGCGGACATGTTCCTGGGTGTTCCCTTCAATATTGCTAGCTATGCTCTGCTCACACATATCCTTGCAAGCATTCTTGAATTAAATGTTGGAGATTTTATTCATTCCTTTGGAGACTGCCACATTTATATGAACTGCATTGAGCAGGTAAAAGAGCAAATCGCCAGAGCGCCTAAAATACTTCCTCAACTCAAAATGCCAAATATAAAATTAATTGATGATTTAAATTCTCTTTCATTGAATGATTTTGTATTAGATGGCTATGATCCGCATCCAGCAATAACCGCAGAAATGGCTGTATAGATATGACAGTTATATCCCATTTAGTTGCTATGGCAAAAAATAGAGTTATTGGTATAAATAATGATCTTCCGTGGAGTTTACCCGAAGATCTTAAACACTTTAAAAAATATACTTT
This sequence comes from SAR86 cluster bacterium, assembly GCA_003331565.1. GTDB lineage: Bacteria > Pseudomonadota > Gammaproteobacteria > Magnimaribacterales > D2472 > MED-G82. The sequence continues at coordinate 6,166 of QOPE01000017.1, forward strand.
AGACAAACCAATTGTTATGGGAAGAAAGACTTTTGAATCAATTGGAAGACCTCTGCCTCAACGTTTAAACATAGTAATATCTCAATCCGTTCCTGAGATTAAAGGTGCTCATGTTTTCACCAATATCGATGAGGCTATTCAATTTGCTTCTAATTACAACAAAAATATGAACTTTAAAGATGAGGTTATAGTTATCGGTGGCGCACAAATTTTTAATGAAACTATAATGCAGATGGAGAAACTCGTTTTAACCAAAGTAGATTGTGAAATTGATGGTGATGTATATTACCCGCGAATTAATCTAAATGATTTCTCAAAAAGAAATATAGCTTACCATTCAAAAAACGAAGAAAATCAGTTCGATTTTAGTATTGATATTTACGAAAAAAATTAAGAGTTTTGTTGGATGAATTCTCTTCTAAGCTGCAAGTTTTTTACTCTTACTTCTTCATTTTCAGCATATTTAATCCAGGAGTTTGCAGTTTTTTTAATAACTTTATCGTCGTCTCTTGCTGCCATACGGAAATATTTTTTTGCATCACTAAAATTTTCTAACTCAAAATAAGCCTGACCTAAAACTAAATGCGCCTGTGAAGTTTTTTTCAACTTACCCTTTTTAATGCCATTTTGAATGGCAACAATTGCTTCATCAAGCCTATCCTCAAACAAGTAAAGATTGCCGAGCAAAATATACGTTTCGCCATCTTTCGCAAGTTTTGCTGCTTTTTCAAGCACCGGAATAGCCTTATCAATTTCCTGAGCCATTCTCCATGCATCAGCTAACGTCTTAAGTGTTTTAAATTTGTCTGCTACAACTGGTTTAAGGGTCTCTTCTTCAGTTTCTTCATTTTTGACCAGGACCTTTTTGTTTTGACCATCAACTATAACCTTTGCAGCCCAGTATGGATTCTTATTCAAAAGAAGAAGTTGAGCGAGTGTCATGTATTCTTGCTCTTTGTCTAGCAAGTCTTTTTGATATGCGGCCTTAAGTGTAATCATGTAATCAAGCTCTCTGTTCATCTGACCATAAACACCACCCAATTGAAGGAAATAAAGTTTCTTTGGATAATAGTTAACAAGAATCTCATAAATATCTAGCTGTTTCTCTAATGACTCTTGTTTGGTAATAACTTTTTGATCTGCAAGCTCGGAATAACATGCCCCCAATAAAACGTACCAATTCTCTTTGGGTCTGTATTCTTCAACCTCTTCTGCAAGTCTAACTGCTTCGAGCATTGCATCTTTAGCTTTTATAAATTCATCAATTTGATAATACGCTGTTGCAAGAAGTGAGTATGATTGAGCGGTAATTGTTTCGACTTCGTTCATCCATTGAAGTATGTATTGGATGCCTTTTTTGAAGTCTCCTTGGACCATGTAAAGTTGTGCAACAGTAAACAAAGAGGCTGTTCTGAGAGGAATTGTTGCTTCAGGTTCATTGAGCAGCTGTTCGTAGGCATTCATTGCTCTATCATATTTTTCTTCACTGAAATACACATACCCCCAATAATTCCACATTACTGATCTATCATAACTTTTTAGATTATCTTTAATTGCAAGTAGCTCATTTAGAATCTCTTTAACGGTTATCCAATCGGGGTCATCTTTACCCTCTTCATCTTGTCTTTCCAAAGCCTCAACAACCTTAGTGATCTTTTTTGCTGTACTTGCTTGAAGGACTCTTGCTTTACGATATTTATTTTTTTGAGAAGCCTGGTTGTCACTCTGTGCAGATAAATTTACAGAATATGGAGCAACAAAAAGTAAAGAAGAAATGAGCAATAACTTAAATAAAAACCGCATTATGTATCCTCAAGAATAAATGTAAATTTATGTGGAACATCCTGAACAGGAACAGCTTTTCCGTCAACAATCTTTGGCTTATATTTTAATTTGAGAGCAGCTCTTTTTGCAGAGCTGTTAAATATCGAGCAAGTCCTAAATACAGTCTCAGGATCCCTTGGATCACCACAACCACCCTCAAGAGCAACTGCGTCCTCAACAGTCCCAGTTTCTGTGATAGTAAAGGCTACAATGGAATATCCCATTATTCCTCGTTCCTGAGCTCTTCTAGGATAAATCGGTGTAACTTTAAACAAAGGAATGTACTCACCATCTCTGAAAAATCCGCTTCCAGCAGTAAAATTTGCTTTCGGTTTGGGCACGGCTACCTGAACATTATCAACTTGTGATAAGTCTAATTCTGGTTGGGCAATATCCTCAGGCTGTTCATCGGGTTCCTCTGGTTTCTCAAAATCATCAAAGAGGGTATCGATGTCTCGATCTGGCATGATAACATCAGCAAGCTTTCGAGAATTGTCTGTTTTAATTCCGCTATCACCTAAAGAGATTAGAGCAACCATCAAAAAGAAAAGTGCGATAGTAATAAAGGATGCTAGCGCTCCTCCTGCGAGAAATTTATTATATTCAAAAGCCCTATTTATTATCTTATATAACGGAGCAAGCGCTTTATTTATTGAGTCCGAAAAGGATCTAAATATATTCAGCACACCATCCATAATATTTACTTAGGCTCAGATGCTAGAGATATGTTGAATACTCCTGCGTCTCTAGCGCCATCCATAACCTGAATAATTGTGTCGGCCATGGCCTTTTCATCAGCCTGAATCACCACTGACCCTTGTGGATTATCTGCAAGAAGTTTTACAACGTTAGCTTTTACTTGTCTTGCATCGATTCTTCTTCCGTCCATCCAGATTTCACCTGTAGGTCCAACAGCAATCAAGATAGCTGCATTTTCTTGAACTTCAGAAGTCTCGGCATCAGGACGGTTGATTTCTAAACCTGGCTCTTTAATAAAGTTTGCTGTAACAATAAAAAAGATAAGCATGATGAATACAACATCAAGCATTGGAGTTAGATTAATTTCGCTTTCTTCTTCTTGAACAGCTGATGATATTGCATTTCTTCTCACAATAATCTCCTATTAGTTTTTAATAAGTTCTTTAAGATGGATTTCTTCATTATTTTTTGCTGCATTTAAATAAATTGTAGCAAAAACTCCAGAAAGTGCTGTTGTCATGCCAGCCATCGTTGGTAGGGTTGCTTTAGAGACACCACCTGCCATTGATCTTGCATCTCCGCCACCAGTAAAAGCCATAACTTGAAATACTTCAATCATTCCGGTCACGGTTCCAAGCAGTCCAAATAATGGAGCGAGAGCAACGCATGTTTGAATCAAGGACATATGCTTGTTGATCTCTTCTTTGGCTTCAGACCTCAACTTATCTTTGATTTGGGATGCCTTCCAGCTAGAGTGATCAGAAATCCCATTCCATTGTTTGACTAGGGGCTTCATAAACTCTTTATGGCCTGAATTAAAGTACCAAATTCTTTCTAGAATAAGTGCCCACATGAAAAGGGCTAAAAACGCTATTAACCAAAGCACCATTCCCCCAGCTGACATAAAGTCATTGAGAGAATCAAATGCTTCGAAAATAGCGTACATTTAATTATCTATTCTCAGAATGATCTGCAACAATCCCAGTACTTTGCTCCTCTAGCACATTGATAATTCCTCTTGCAGAGGAGTTAGCAAATGAATGGAGTAAGGTTGTTGGTATTGCGACAACAAGACCAAGAACAGTGGTAACTAGTGCTTGTGATATACCGCCTGCCATGATCTTAGGATCACCGGTTCCAAATAAAGTAATTTGTTGGAAAGTAACAATCATACCGGTAACAGTACCCAATAGTCCTGCTAAGGGTGCAACAACTGATATGATTTTTACAACATTGATACCTCTCTCAATTGCAGGCCTTTCAGACATAATTGCTTCTGCAAGTTTAAGTTCTAATGTTTCAATATCTTTATCAAGATTATCATTACCCACTTTCATAACTCTGCCTAATGGGTTGTTAGCATTAGGTTTCTTAGCAGATGATTGAGCTTTAACAGCCCTTCCCATCATATAAAGTTGATAGAGTTTCCAAAGAGCAATAACTACACCAAAGAAACCCACAAATATAATGATATACCCTACCTCTCTACCTTGATTAATTCTCTCAAGTAAACTCGGTGCAAGGATCAGGTTGGCCAATAAGCTTCCGCCTGCAGGTCCTGTTGGGTCAACACCAAATTTAATGATTTCACCGGCTAATGCGTCAGAAATATCACCGGCACCGCCTCTATACTTTCTTTCAGGTTGTTTTGGAAGAAAGGCATATTGGCCTTTTGATGCAACGTATTCTAAATACTTGCCATCACAGATTGCATTGTAAAGCCCCACCCTAACTACATCGCAATTAGTACTTTCTCCATCAAGACCAATAACGCTAGTAGTAAACCTAGTAACTTCTGATCCAGCAACCATTTCTCTTTGCAACTCAAACCAAAGTCTTTCAAGTTCTGTAATAGTTGGAAGCTCCGTGGCATCAGACATTTTCTTAGCCAGCTCATTTAGGAACGTTTCCCTCTCTCTTCCATACTCAGCAGCAGTTAAAGATTCAGAGAATAATGCGCTTGCCTCACCAGCTGTACTTTGAAGGTGTCCAAAAAGCTCAACCAAAGAACCAAGCTCTTTTTTATATGCTTCTTCTTTTACCTTTAAGATTTCTTCATTTTTCTTGTACTCAGCTTCTAATTGATCAGCTATCCTCTCTTGCCTAGCTAGCTCTCTTTTTTCTGCAGCTAAAATAGATGCTTGTTTGCTCTTTTCAGCAAGGAATGTCTGCTCACGCTTTGTATTTTCATTTTGCTCGGTTGTTCTGCCCTCTTGAACTAACTGGAGCAAACCTTGAATCGTAGTTGGTTCGCCTTTAGCATCTGTCTCTTGTGCTATAAAAGGTATGGATAGGAAAAATGCTATTAAAAGCGGTATTAAATATAGATTTTTCATTAGGAATTACCTCCCATTTTTACTGGTAACACCAGCATGTCGATAGGAGCTTCTTTCTTGGCCATTCTAATTCCATCTCTTACTTGAGTTCGGTAACCTCCTGGTAATGATTCCCATGAACCTAGTTCTGGATCCCAATAACCAGTATCTCTTCCATCTTTAGTTTGATAGAACATACCTAATCTGCCCACTCTGAGAATATTAACTACAATTTCTTGATTGTCTAAGACTATTGTTTCTTCATAAGCATCAAGCTTTCTTCCATATTCAGCCTCGATGTTAAAAGCTTCTAAGATCTGTCTAACTTGCTCTGAAGCTGTAACCTTGGGGTTAGAAAGTGAGCTTCTTACCAAGTCAATTCTCTGTCTTCTTTCCTCGATATGAAAGGGTGTATCTAAGTTTACGTACTTCTCTAAGCCTTCTAGCATTCTTTGTGCTAGTGGTGGTATTTGTCTTTGCATGATTACAACCTGAACAAGTTGCTCATCATATTTGTCCATTAGATCAAGCTGCGCTTGAATTTGGATTCTCTTTTGAGCGTTGTATAGTTTTAAACCTTCGACCTGCTTTGAGACAACATTGTATTCATTAACAATCTTGTCAGTATCGCTCTCAGTTGAATCAATTTTAGCTTGAGATTGTGCTGATAAATTGGTGTTATCTTTGCCTACATCTAAAACCAATTCCATTTCTGAAGCGGTGAGCGATGCGCAGAAGATTCCAGCAATTACTAATTTATTACGTAACATATTAGACCCCTTTTGATTCGAGAAAATTAATACTAACAGAAGACATTGTAATGACAAAATATAATTTCAACTGCTTTACCTGCTCTTAATCCTCTATTTTTTTTATCTTTATTAATTAATACTATTTTAAAACAACTTTGGCATATATTTTGGAGTTTTTGCTAAATATTCCTTATATGAGTCTAAATGCCCCCACTTCTTCCTTGCTTTGTTTTCGAGCATTCTTACCCCGCTTACGTAGTTAATGAGCAAATAAGAAAAAACAGGCGATATTAGTGCTGCATAGGAGAGTCCCGACATGTATTCAACGGACATTATGCTAATTCCCGCCCAAACCAAAAACTCACCAAAGTAGTTTGGATGTCTAGATCTTGACCATAAGCCAACGTTTATAAATTTATCTTTGTTTTCAGGCAAGGAATTAAATTTAGTTTTTTGGTTATCAGCGATTACCTCCAAAAGAAACCCAGTAATAAATAAAGCTAAACCGCCCACGAAAATAGGTGAGATATCAAGCATGATAGAGCTTGTTAAGGCAACCAGTGCAGATGCCGAACATATGCATACCCATAATCCTTGCAAAGTCCATGTCATTAGTAATCGAGGTGGATTAACCTTAATATCAGCAAATCTTTTATCCTCTCCAGCTTTATGAATTCTAATGAATAAAAATGAGCCAAGCCTAAGAGCCCAAATGACTATTGCCCCAGCGATAATAATTTTTGTTATCGATAGAACGTTAAATAGTGAGGCTAAGTAAATAGACATCAGCATCAGAGTTATATATGTGATGCTGCCTGTAAGGTCATAAAACTTTTCTGTTTTTAGAAATACAGATGGAATATATGCAATCCATTGGATAAGGAAAGACAGCCCAAAAAGTAAAATCAAAGCTGGATGGTCATTAAAAATCAATGACTCTCCAGAAATTATCCATGAAAATAGCAGTGCAAAAATTACGATCCCAACGATTATTAGTATATTAATCATAATTTACTACCAACCACATTCGAGCCCATCATTTTGCACATCAAGCCATTCCTTTAGTGGCATGTAGTAGTTTAGCATTGAGGTTCCGCTTAAAGACCTTGTTCCTGTTATTTTTTCAAATGCATCTTGCCAAGGAACACTTTGTCCTAGGCTAAGCATGTCTCTTAAGCTTTCCCCAGCAATTTTACTGTTATATATGGAACACTCATGCAGTGGCCCCTGAAATCCAATTTTTTTACATAGGGCTTCATGGAACTGATATTGCATGATTCTGGCAAGATAGTATCTTGTGTAAGGCGTATTACCAGGAATATGATATTTAGCCCCTGGATCGAACGCATCTGAGGGTCTTTGAGCTGGTGATGTTATTCCTTGGTACTCCCTTCTTAGGTCCCACCAACTAGAATTAAGTTCTTGCTCACCGGTTGTTCCTTCAAAAACACCTCCCCTCCATCTATCAAGCATTAATGTCCATGGAACTCCTACGACTCCATCTAAAGCTTGTTGCATTAATAATGCTATGGGATCGCTATTTGCTAAATCGGCCTCTTCTTTTGAAATGAAGCCAATCCTTTCAAGATAATTTGGTGTTATCGAAAGAGCAAGTAAGTCTCCGACTGCTTCATGGAAGCCATCATTAGCCCCACCTTCAAATATGCTAGGGAGATGATTGTAAGCTTGATAATAAAATATATGTCCTAATTCATGGTGAATTGTCGTGAAGTCTTCTGCATTTTTTTCAATGCACATCTTAATCCTTAGATCTTCATTGGAATCAAGATTCCAAGCTGATGCATGACATACAACATCGCGATCCTGTGGTTTTACAAAAAGGGATCTGTCCCAAAAAGTATCTGAAAGCTCATCAAACCCCAATGATAAGAAAAAGTTTTCAGCTATTTCTACCATCTCTATCTCATCAAGGTTTCTTTCATTTATGATGGCAGTTAAATCAATGGCAGATTGCTCGCCTGCAGGCTCATAGACAAGATCATAAATATTTATCCATGATTGACCCCACATATTTCCCAAAATGTTAGCTGGAATGGTTCCATCGCCTGGCATTATTTCAGGACCATAATATTCAGTTAGCTTGTTTTTGACATGGCACTGAAGTGAGTCATATAGAGGCTTTAATTCTTGCCATACCCTCTCGGTCTCATTCTGAAACTCTTCAACCGGCATATCATATTTACTAAACCATAAATCAAGAAGGCCGGAGTATCCTAAATCTTCTGCACCTTGATTGCCTATTTCTACCATTCTGAGGTATTTTTTTTTCATAGGTTTGCCAATTTCTCTCCAGCCAGTCCAAGCTCTCAATAAATCATCTGTGTCTCTAGAGTTATCAATCACATTTTCAAAGGCCTCAAGGTCATAACACTCTCCATCCTCAAAGCAATGTGAGCCAGTCCCATACATTGCTTCTAGTTCAGTTGATATATTTGATAATTCTTTGGCAAGCTCACTATCGTAAGGTGATGGCATTACAAATGAGCCTTTAATTAAATCTAGTTTCCTCCTGGTTGAGTCAGATAATTCGAAATTATTAAATAGGGCTGCTTCCCTTGCCCTTTCTAGGGATAAAAGTTGCAATCTCATGCCGAAGTCGGAAACTATTTTTTGTGAGTCGTAGGTAATAAAATTAGAGCCGATCCAATAAGCTGAACTCGCTATGGGTCCAAGCGTCTCATCCTCTTTCTCAATTCGTTCCAAAAACTCTAATGCATCAGCTTCTGTATATGTGGATGAATTTGTATCTGAGCAAGATACAATTAGTAATAAACTTGCTAAAAACGTATAAAATCTCTTCATGATAAAACCCTTATGTAATTAAACCGCATAAATATGACTAAAATCTCGACTAATCAATTCAAAAACGGACTAAAGATTATACTTAATGGTGCGCCTTGCTCAATACTTGATCACGAGTTTCATAAGCCTGGCAAGGGTCAAGCTGTAATGAGAGTTAAATATAGAAACCTATTAACTGGCAAAGTGATCGATAAAACATTTAAATCTGGTGAAAGCGTTGATCAAGCAGATGTGATTGCAAAAGAGATGACATATCTATATTCGGATGGTGAGAATTGGCACTTCATGGATCAAGAGAGCTTCGATCAAATTAGCATCAATGAAGACATTATGTCTGATGCAAAACAATGGTTAATTGGCCAAGAGGCTTGTGAGGTAATTAGTTGGAATGGATCGCCTATCAGTATTGAAGTGCCTCCATTTGTAGAATTAAAAATTACTAGTTCAGAGCCAGGGGTTAAAGGGGACACCGTATCAGGAGCTACAAAACCTGCGACACTGGAGACTGGAGTTTCAATTCAGGTCCCTCTTTTTGTTGAGGAAGGAGAAACTATCAAGGTTGACACAAGAACCAGCGAATACGCCGGAAGAAAATAATGATTGCAAAGATTAGTGCACTTATTAACAAGAGATTATCTGATTTAGGGCTAGAGGAGCAATCAACAAATCAAATTATTAAAAATTCGAAACTTTCATTTTCGGATAATCTAGACAAGGGCCACTTAACAACAAATATTGCAATGGTCGGTGCAGGAGTTGCAAAAAAGAATCCTAAAGAGATTGCTGAATTTATCAAAAAAAGTCTTTTAGAAGATCAATCCATTAATAAAATTGAAATTGCTGGACCAGGCTTCATCAATATCTTCCTTGAACAAGAAATATTTTTAGACCTGTTATGTGAATGCGTTCAATTCTCAAATCAAGTTCCAAAAAAAGAAAAACAAAAAATTCAGGTTGAATTTGTTTCAGCAAATCCTACTGGGCCACTCCATGTTGGGCATGGACGGGGTGCTGCTTATGGAGATGCAATAATAAGATTACTTAATTTCAAAGGTCATGATGCTACAGGTGAGTATTATGTAAATGATGCTGGCAGACAAATTGATATTCTAACTTGCAGCATAATCCTCAGAGGAAAGAACTTATTCAATGATGACGAATTTCCAGAATCTGCATATAAGGCAGAATATATCAATGATATTGCAGCCAAAATTAATCCTGAATTCTTTGAAAATTTCAATATTTATGAATTAGGACAAAGTCCAAGTGATCCTGAAAAGCAAATTGATGACCTGATTGCAGTTTTTAAAAAAGAGAGTCCAGATCTATGGGCTGAATCAAGGGAAATTGGGTTGGCTTATGTGATTGAATCAATTAAAGATGATCTACAAAAATTTAATGTCATCCATAAACATTGGTTTTATGAATCTAGCCTTGGGAACATTGAAGACAAAGAATCTCTGCTAGGAAAAGCCATAGAAACTGTAAAAGAGAACAATGGTTATGAAAAAGATGGAGCATTATGGCTTCAATCGACCAATCATGGTGATGACAAAGATAGGGTCTTGGTTAGAGAAGATGGGCGAGGTACATATTTAGCATCAGACGTTGCATATCATAAAAATAAACTTGATAGAAACTTTGATGTTATCGTTAATGTTTGGGGCTCAGACCATCATGGTTATATTAAAAGAATAGAGTCATCCATTGAATCTATGGGTTACTCAAAAGAAAGATTAAGAGTTCAATTAGTTCAATTTGCTAATCTTTTTGAAAATGGAAAAAAGATAAAAATGTCTACCAGATCAGGAGAGTTTTATAAGCTATCGGATTTGATTGAAAAGCTGGGTACGGATGTTTCGAGGTTTTATTATTTGTCTAAACAGGCTGATCAGCATCTTGACTTTGATTTGTCGCTGGCAACAGAAGAAAATAAAGAAAATATCTATTTTTACATTCAGTATGCGCATGCAAGGATTTCTTCTTTGGAACAAAAGTACCTATTAAATAATGATGGCCTGCCTTCAGAGTTGATATCAAGCGAGTTCTATCTTTGCGATAAATTAATACTCAAATCGCTTAAATTTGATGAGATTATTGATAGTGCTGTTGAAAACTTACAGCCTCACCTTATCATTTTTTATTTAAAAGATTTAGCCCATCAATTTCATCAATTCTATAATGACCATAATATTTTAAAATCTGATGTAAAAACCCAAAATGACATTATGTTTATCTTGAGTAATGTGAAAAAGATTTTTTCAAAATCCCTAGATTTACTTGGAATTAGTGCAATGGACAAAATGTAATATGAAGGATTTTGCCAAGCGCATAAATAGCAAAAAGAGTTTAAAAAAAAATAAATCAGCCAATCAAAGATTTATTACAAAAAAAACATTTAAAAATCCCCTTAGCTTAAAAACAGGGCTTACCCTTGTAATTATCTCGGCAATTGGTGCATTTGCTCTTATTAATAGCATGAATACTGATGTAAAAAAAATTGTTGGGCTTGATATAACTTCTAATATTGAATTCTCCTATCCAGTTGGCCTTACAGAAGACTGGATTTATACAGAAGACCTAGATAGATCAAATGAGGAATGTAACTACATATTACAAATAGAGACATATGGGAGAAAAATTTATGCGCAGGAAGAGCTAACCAATATTCTGAAACTAGGCTTGCAACCTTATATTGATAATTATTTTAGCTCCAAAGAGCCAGGCAAGGCTTATTTTAGGTTAATGTCTGGTCCATATGAGAATAAATCTGCTGTAAACAATGCCAAAGAAATTCTCATAAAGTCAGGAAGATCGCCATTGATTCGACAAAGATGCTCGAAGAATTAATAAAAAATAATGTTGAAAGCCTTAAGGCTAATATTTCATCTGCAACTCAATCAGAGCCAATGATTGTTGCGGTCTCAAAAAAGAAATCTGTAGATCACATTTTGGCTGCATTAAATCAAGGAATAAACAATTTTGGAGAAAACTATGCTGCTGAGCTTGCAGAAAAAGCTAAATCTATCAATGCCAATGCTGTTTGGCACTTTATTGGTCCAATTCAGAGCAACAAAACAAAGACAATAGCCTCTTTTGCAACTTGGGTGCATTCTGTTGAAAGAATTAAAATTGCAGAAAGGTTAAACAAACATTGTTTTGATTTAAATAAATCTATAAATGCTCTGATCCAAGTGAATATCGATAATGAAGCCTCTAAATCCGGCGCGCAAATAAGCGATGTGCATCCCCTGGCAAAATTTATTGAAGAGCATTGTCCTAATTTGAAACTTCGTGGGCTGATGTTTATGCCGAGCTTAACTAAGTCTGTAAATGAAAAGAATGAGTCAATGAAGAGAATAAAACAAGTAATCGAAGCCATCAGCTCGGACTTTAACAAATTTGATACTTTTTCATTTGGTACATCGCATGATTATCCAATTGCATTAAAATATGGCTCTAATCTGATAAGAGTGGGTGAAAATATTTTTGGTAAAAGAGAATGAATATTGGTTTCTTAGGTTGTGGGAATATTGCGCAAGCTATGATTGTGGGTTTGCTAGATAGCGGATTAAATCCTACCTCTATTACTGTACTAACTAGAAACAGAAAAAAGAAAAATTTTTATG
>QOPE01000018.1 GCA_003331565.1 SAR86 cluster bacterium
AGTATTTCAAAAAAAAATATATTACCTACTTTTCTTCTGTTTATAGTTCTCTCATGGCCTTTTGGTGCACATAGGTTTTATCTCAGAAGGTACGCTTCCGCAATTTTATTTATTATTACCATTGGTGGGCTTGGTATTTGGTGGATTGTTGACTTTATTTTAATTGTTACTGGTGAGATGAAAGATGACCATGGCAAAAAAGTTAGCCGATGGGTGGATTAGGAGCTTAGAGCAGCATCAGATACAAACATATTATTAATCCTTTCATCTCCGAATGTTGATGTTGGACCGTGTCCTGAAATAAATGTAATTTCATTTCCTAAAGGCCAAAGCTTATTCTTGATGGAACTAAGTAAGTCATTATGATTCCCTCTGGGTAAATCTGTTCTCCCAATCGAACCCTTAAACAAAACATCCCCAACAATCGCCAATTTGGAAGGCTCATGCACAAAGACAATATGGCCTGGGGTATGCCCAGGACAAAAAATTACGTCAAGAATCAGCTCTCCTAAGCTAACTTTATCGTTGTCATTCAACCAAAGATTAGGAGTGCAGTTTTGAGCTTCCATCCCAAACATAGCTCCCTGATCTTTGAGAGAGTCCAACAAAAATTTATCTTCTTTGTGTGGTCCTTCAATAGTAATGTTTAAAGTTTGAGATAGTTGCATTGCACCACCAGCATGATCTGCGTGGCCATGAGTCAAAAGTATTTTTTCTGGGATAAGATCAAAATCTTTTGCAATATGAAGCAGCTTATCAACATCACCACCAGGATCAACAAAAGCACATTTTTTTGTATTCTCACAGTAAATTATCGGAGCATTTTGCTCAAACGGTGTTACCGGATTAATTAGGGCTTTCAGTGATGACATTGCTACAATATATTAATAAGTAAAAAGGACTATTTTAAGTGAAAATACAATCATTGGGGTATATCTTAGTTGAAACTAAAGATCTTTCTGCGTGGGATCATTATGGTCAGGAAGTTTGTGGATTCATGAAACACCCTGATTTTTCTGATGAAGAAAAGCTTTCTCTTAAAATCGATCATGAACCATTTAGATTTATGGTACAAAATGGCCCCGAAGAAAAATTTATACTTGCTGGACTAGATCTGGGTGATGCATCTGCATTAAATGATGCAAAGAAGATTTTTGATGAACTCAATATTAATTATCAGCAGCTTTCAGCCGATGATCTTTTTACTCGACAGATCACAGATGGTATTTCATTTAATGACCCTGCAGGCAATCTAATCGAGCTTTATCATGGAAGACTAAATGATGAAACGAAGTTTAGCTCACCTAAAGGTATTTCCGGTTTTGTGACCAAAGATCTTGGATTTGGTCATGTTGTTTATGCTGCATTAAATATTGAAGAAACCCATGATTTTTATATCAATGTACTCGGGTTTGGAGACTCAGATATCATGAATTTGCAAATGAGTCCCAATCCTGAAGACCCAAAGATGAAGTTGTATTTCATGCATTGTGATAACAAGCGGCATCATACTGTAGCGATAATGCAATCACCAACACCTCCCTCTGGTTTAGTCCATACCATGGTTGAGGTAAAAACTATTGATGAGGTTGGTGAAGCTCTAGATCGAGCAATCAATAATGACATCCACATCTCATCATCATTGGGAAGACATGTGAATGACAAGATGGTTTCTTTTTACATGCAAACTCCAGGAGGTTTCGATCTAGAGTTTGGTTATGATGGTGATCAGCCTGATTGGTCAAAGCATCAAACAACATCCTCACCAGCACCGAGCTATTGGGGCCATGTATTTACTCCACCACCAGAAAAATAAAATTGAATAAAGTTATCACCACCAATGATTTTATATCTAAGCTAGAAGATGGAATGACCATTGGCATTGGGGGTTGGGGCGCACGTCGGAAACCCATGTCTTTAGTAAGAGAAATATGCAGATCCAATCTCAAAGATTTAACTCTCGTAAGTTATGGCGGTCCTGATATAGGCCTGCTTAGTTCCTGCAAAAAAATAAGGAAATTAATATTTGGTTTTGTATCATTGGATTTAATTCCTTTGGACTCGCATTTTAGAAATGCTAGGCAATCAGGTGAGTTGCCTGAGGTCGTGGAGATAGATGAGGGGATGTTGCAATGGGGGCTTCGTGCTGCAGGTATGAATCTTCCTTTTCTACCCACAAGAGTTGGCATCGGTACAGATGTGTTAAAAAATAATCCGCATATTAAATTTGTAGAGTCGCCTTATGATGACAAAGAGAAGCTCGTTGCAATGCCAGCTATTAAATTGGATGTTGCTTTATTGCATGTAAATGAGTCTGACGAAAAGGGCAATACGCTAATATTCGGCCCTGATCCTTTCTTTGATGATCTCTTTGCACGTGCTGCCTCAAAAACTTTTGTTTCAACTGAAAAATTAGTTGATTCAACAAGTTTCGATAAAGAAAAGGTTGCCAACTATAATCGATTTGAAAGAAACTTGGTTTCAGGCATCATTCCGGACGAGGGAGGCGCACATCCAACAGCTTGTAATCCGAGTTACGGGATCGATCTCGACCATTTAAAAGAATACTCAAAATCTGCAAAAACTTTTGACGAGTATCAAGAAAAATATCTTTTTGTTGATGAGGCGACCTACAAAAAAAATGTTGGCGGAATCAAATCAATTACCTCAATACCGCTAACTAAATTCTGATGGCTGATCAATTTACAATAAGCGAAGTATGCATCTGCGAAGCTGCAAAAGTTTGGAAGGATGATGGGGAGATCTTAGCTACTGGTATAGGATTATTGCCTAGAATCGCAGTCGGGCTTGCTAAAAAACTCCACAATCCAGATCTCATGATGACCGATGGAGAGGCTTTTTTAATTGATCAACCTCATCCGTTAGGAGTTGGAGCAGAGCCGTGCGTTGATGGCTATATGACATATTCTAGAGTGTTTGATGTTCTATGGAGTGGTGCAAGGCATGCAATGGTAACTCCAACCCAAATTGATAAATATGCTCATCTAAATATAAGCAGTATCGGTAACTACGCACAACCAAAAGTACAATTGTTAGGAGTTAGAGGTTTTCCAGGAAATTCTATTAGTCATCTAAACAGCATCTTTATTCCAAACCACTCAAAAAAGGTATTTGTTGAAGGGTCGGTTGATATGGTTTCAAGTGTTGGTTTTGATGCAGATGACGTTGAACCATTAATAGGAAAAGTTATTACAAATCTAGGAATTTTTGATTATCAAGGTAATAAAAATACACTCAGACTTTTATCAATTCATTCGACATCTTCCTTGGATGAGATAAGAGATAATACAGGTTTTGATTTTGAAATATTTTCTACGGATGAAACCACAAATCCAACCAAAGATGAATTGGATATAATTAGAAATGAGCTTGATCCAAACAACTTAAGATCAAGTGTCATAGGAGAATAATTATGGCAAGGGTAAAACCAACAGTTACTTATAAGAAAAAAGATCAAGTTGCTTGGATCTCAATGAATAGGCCTGAGTTTAATAATGCTCAAAATGGAAAGATGACCTATGACTTGGATAAGTTTTTTAAAAGGGCTGTAGATGATGACGATGTAAAAGTTATTGTTTTAAAAGGCAATGGAAAACACTTCTCTGCAGGTCACGACATCGGCACTCCTGGAAGAGATGTTGATATTGAATATGACAGAAAAAGTATGTGGTATGACCATACCAATAAACCTGGTGGTGAGTTTTGGTATGTTCGAGAGCAGGAAGTCTATTTAAACATGTGTAGGAGATGGAGAGACATACCAAAGCCTACAATTGCAATGGTCCATGGAGCATGTGTTGCAGGTGGTTGTATGCTTGCCTGGGTGTGCGATCTAATTATCGCCTCTGAGGATGCTTTTTTTGCTGATCCCGTAGTTAGAATGGGCATACCTGGAGTTGAATATTTTGCTCACCCCTATGAGCTTAATCCAAGAATTGCTAAAGAATTTCTCTTTTTAGGCGAAAGAATGTCCTCTAGTAGAGCCTATGAGATGGGAATGGTGAATAAGGTAGTTTCAATAGATGATCTTGAAGAAACTGTTAGTGAGACAGCAAATAAAATTGCAAAAATGCCAAGACTTGGACTTACTCTAACCAAACAAGCAATCAATCATGTTGAGGATCTTCAGGGAAAAAGAAATGGAATGGAAGCTGCATTTGCATGGCATCACTTTTCTCATGCTCATAATGATCTAACCACTGGTAATGTTTTATCTGGTTACGATGCAAAAAAAATGGCTAAGTCGCAACGCAAAAAGAAGCAGTCTAAAAAAACAAAAAAAGGATAGTTTGTGTCTGAAAATATTCTTGGGTCTAAATATCCAATCATTCAAACTGCCATGGGATGGGTTGCTACACCTCAATTAGTTGCCGCATCCACAAGCGCTGGTTGTTTTGGGTTTTTAGCTTTAGCCACATCAAGCAAAGAGGAAGCCATAGAACTCATTGAAGAAACAGCAAAAATTTCATCATTTCCTTTTGGAATAAACTTTCACATGTTTCAACCAGGAGCAAAAGAAATTATTGAAGCTGCAATTGAAAATAATGTAAAAGCTGTAAGTTACTCTCGATCACCAATACCCCAATACATAGAAAAACTAAAGATGAATAATATTATCTGCATCCCAACGGTTGGCGCATTAAAGCATGCCATCAAGGCTGAAAAATTAGGTGCGGATGCTTTAGTTATTCAGGGCTCAGAGGGTGGCGGCCACACAGGATCTACACCAACGACTTTGTTGCTGAGCAGTGTGTTGGAGAATGTGAGTGTACCTGTCTTTGCTGCTGGAGGCTTTCGAGATGGGTATGGTTTGGCTGCTGCAAAAGCATGGGGTGCTCAAGGCATTGCCATGGGCACAAGATTCATGATGACTCAAGAAAGTCCAGTTCCAGAAAATACTAAAGATGCCTATCTGCAAGCCGGTATTGATGAAATCTCTGTAACTAAAAAATTTGATGGACTGCCACACAGATTAATTTTTAATAAGTACATACAAAACATTGATAAATCTAATCCATTAAAGTTATTTTTTATTTCGTTGAAGTCAGCATGGAAGTACAAGCAAATATCTCAAGCTTCTTTTGGGGATATTGTTAAATCTTTTTTTGCAATGTTACGAGGAGATGATTTATCTATCTCACAAACAATCATGGCAGCCAATAGCCCAGCAGTTATCCAAAAAGCGATGGTGGAAGGTAATCCTGATCAGGGAGCAATGCCATCTGGCCAAGTTGCAGGGATTATTAAAGAAATTCCAAGCTGCGAAAACTTAGTAAAAGAAATCATTGAGCAGTATCATAAAGCTTCTGAAAATCTAAAAACTTTATGAGGTAATTCATGTCAATTGATATTAATGTTTCAAATAATATTGCAATCATCGAGCTAGATGTTCCTCCTGTAAATGCATTTGATTCATCTCAGTGGTTTGATTTATCCAAATCTATAGACGAGCTGTCCTTTTCGAATGATGCTAGAGTGATTGTTATAAGAGCTCAAGGGAAGGGGTTTTGTGCCGGCGTTGATATAAAAGAATTGCAAGCAGATTCATCGAAAATCCATGCTGTAAATGATGGCTGCTGGAAAGTAGCTAGAGCGATCCATGTATGTAATTTACCAGTTATATCAGCCTGTCATGGTTTTGTTCTTGGGGGCGGTATTTTAATTGCAGGTGCATCAGATATTGTTTTAGCTACCGAAGATGCTTTTTTTGGATTACCAGAAATTGATAGAGGAGCATTAGGGGGAGGAGCTCATTTAAGTAGGCTTTTTCCATTACAGAAGGTTAGAAAGATGATGCTTACAGGAGAACCAATTTCTGCTGATGAAGCCTATCGGCTTGGTAGTATAGAATCTCTTCACTCCAACATTAGCGAACTTCACGAGGCTGCTAACGAAATTGCAAAATCCATTGCAGAAAAGAGTCCCATTGCAGTAAATCTTGCCAAGAAGGCTTTAAATCAAATTGAAGCAAAAGATGTTGATGAAGCATATAAATCAGAACAAAACTTTACGATTGAACTTTATCAATCGTCTGATTCTCAAGAGGCACGCGATGCTTTTATAGAGAAAAGAGATGCGGATTTTGAAAAATGAAGATTGGTTTTTCGGATTCTCAAAAAAAATTCAGAAATGAGATCAGGGGATGGCTTGAAAAAAATGTGCCCAAAATTCCTCTTAACTCCTTTGATACCAAGGAGGGGTTTGAGGAGCATAGGGACTGGGAAAAAAAACTCAATTCAGGTAATTGGTCAATGGTTACTTGGCCCGAACAATATGGCGGCAGGGGTCTAAATTTAATCGAATGGCTAATTTTTGAAGAAGAATATTATCGAGCAAAAGCGCCTGCACGTGTCAATCAGAATGGTGTTTTTTTATTAGGGCCAACTTTAATGGAGTATGGTTCAGACAAACAAAAAGAAAAGTTTTTGAGCGCCATGGCAACAGGCGAACATATATGGTCACAGGGTTGGTCAGAACCCGGTGCAGGCAGTGACATGGCAGCAATAAGAACAACAGCCTTTAAAAAAGGCGATAAATATATTATTAATGGTCAAAAGACTTGGTCATCAAGAGCTACTTTTGCGGATTGGACTTTTGGTTTATTTAGAAGCGATCCTGAATCTGAGAGACACAGAGGATTATCATTTATATTAGTTCCTCTTGATGCGGAAGGAGTTACTGTGAGACCGATTCCTCAGCTTGATGGGGAACCAGGTTTTGCCGAAATATATTTTGATGATGTTGAGGTGGATGTCAGCAATTTGTTGGGTGGGGAAGGCGAAGGTTGGAGTATAGCCATGGCCACTGCAGGTTTTGAGAGAGGTCTTATGTTGAGAAGCCCAGCTCGCTTTCAAGAAACAGCTTCGAAACTCTTATCTTTGTATTTTAAAAACAAAGATAACCTGTCAGGTTCAATAGAATCAAAGGTTTTACAATCGTGGCTTAGAGCCGAAGCATATGCTCTAAATATTTATCAAACTGCATCTAAGTTAATGGCTGGAAAAAAAATTGGACCTGAATCAAGCTTAGGAAAAGTTTTTTGGTCTGAGCTTGATCATCAAATGCATCAAACTGCTTTAGATATCCTTGGAGTATCTTCAGAACTTGAAGAAGTGGTAGCGGATGATGTTGCAAGCTGGATAAAAGGTTATATGTTTTCTTATTCAGGACCAATTTATGCGGGTACCAATGAGATACAAAAAAATATTATTGCAGAAAGACTATTGGGGATGCCACGCTAATGAACTTCACTTTTTCAGAGGATCAAGAGATATTTCGTGATGCTTTCAAAAAGTATTTAGAATCTAATGTCACGCCAGAAAAGATTAGATCTGGTTGGGAAGATAATATGCCTTTTAATCAAGCAAGATGGCAAGAGCTTGAAGAGCTTGGGATTCTTCAGTCTAATCTTGATGAAAAGTATGGTGGCTTGGGATTAGATTTAGTCACGACTTGTTTGCTTGTAGAGGAGATGGGATATTATGCTTTACCCGAGCCTGCAGCTGAGCAGATATTTTTATCAAATTTACTTATAAATAAATCTATTGATATTGCTGAATTAATTGAAGAAAAAAATCAATTTATTGGTGTTACTCATTCTTTATCCCCAAATATTTTGTTTTTAGATAACTCTTCGAAAATAATAAATTTAGAAGAGGATTCAATATCAATTGTTTCTTCAAAAGATATTAATGGAAAAAAACTAAAATCATCTGACCCCTCTAGAGATTTAACGAACTTCATTTCTGAAAATTCAGATTCAGGCTCATTGAAAACTTTGAATGATCAAAAATCCCTAGTTAATAATGTTGTAACTTCAGGGATGGTTATGTCAGCAGCAATTCTCGTTGGTTTAAGCAGAAAGATTCTCGATTTAGCAACTGCATACACTCTGGATAGAAAGCAATTTGGTAAACCAGTAGGGTCTTTTCAGGCTGTAAAACACATGTTGGCTCAGGCTGCAATTGAAATTGAATTTTCTAAAGCAACCTTATACAGGGCTGCTTACAGTCTAGATAACGATAATCCTCTTCAAAAGTTGCATGCTGCTCAGGCAAAATTACAAGCGATTGATGCATGTGAAATGGCTTCTAGAAATAGTATGCAGGCGCATGGAGCGATGGGTTATACATGGGAGATGGATCTGCATATATTTATTAGAAGAGGATGGTCATATAAACAAGTTTGGGGAAACAAAAGTCTCCTTGAAAATTACATTATGAATCAACTGGAAAAAGATTTGCCAAAGCTAGGTTCAACCTATACATTCTTATAGTAATTATGAGAGATGCTTACATAGTCTCAGCCTTGAGAACTCCTGTTGGAAGGAAAAAAGGCTCACTTGCTGACATCCATTCAGCTGATCTAGGTGGGTCTGTCCTTAAAGCCACTTTTGAAAATATTTCAATCGACCCAGGCCTTGTTGAAGATGTCATTTATGGGTGTGTTGATACTGTCGGCCCGCAAGCAGGAGATATAGCTAGAACATGTTGGCTCGTTGCTGGTCTCCCAGAACACGTTCCTGGGACTACTGTTGATCGTCAATGCGGCTCATCACAGCAAGCTGTTCATTTTGCAACACAAGCAGTAATGTCAGGGACATCAGATGTAGTTATTGCAGGAGGGGTTCAAAATATGAATATGATTCCGATATCATTTGCCATGACTGCTGGTCAGCAACTTGGTTTTGATACTCCTTTCAATACATCCCCAGGATGGAATAAACGCTATGGTGATGTTGAGGTTAGCCAATTTAATTCGGCACATATGATTGCTGAAAAATGGAACATCAGTAGAGAAGAAATGGAACTTTTTGCATTTAACAGTCATCAAAAAGCTATTAGTGCTATTGAATCTGAAATTTTTAAAAATGAAATCATTCCAGTAAATGGACTACTTGATGATGAGACGCCAAGAAGAGATACAAGTCTTGAGAGAATGTCCACACTAGAACCTTTGATAGAGGGCCATTCAATAACAGCAGCACTTTCATCGCAAAATGCAGATGGAGCTGCTTGTTTGTTAATCGTTTCTGAAGAAATTTTAAAGGAGCACAACTTAGAGCCATTAGTTAGAGTGTCCCATATAAGTGTAAGGGCAGATGATCCAATATGGATGCTGACGGCTCCCATTCCTGCTACAAAATATGCTCTTAAAAAATCAGGTATGGATTTATCTGATATTGACATTGTTGAAATTAATGAAGCATTTGCTTCCATACCTTTAGCTTGGCAAAAAGAATTTGATTATCCTATTGAAAAGATTAATGTTCATGGAGGAGCCATTGCTCTTGGGCATCCTCTTGGTGCAACCGGTGCACGACTAATGACAACACTGATCCATGAAATGAAAAGATCAAATCTAAAATATGGTTTGCAGACAATGTGTGAGGGCGGCGGTCAGGCTAATGTAACTATTCTCGAGAATTGCCAATGAATGATCTTTCAAATCCAACATATCCAATTGCATCTAATTTATTTAAAGAAAAAAAGGTTGTCGTTACTGCATCAGCTGGTGCAGGAATAGGCTTTGCAACTGCAAAAAGATTCCTTGAAGAGGGTGCAGAAATCTTTATCTCAGATGCAAATGAACAACGTCTGCAAAAAGCTCATGATGAATTGACTGACCTTAATCTTGGTAAGGTGCATTCATGTGTTTGTGATGTGACTTCAACAAGTAATGTAGATCAGATGATGGAAGAGGCTATGAGCTCTATGTCAAATCTTGATGTTGTGGTAAACAATGCTGGTCTTGGGGGCGAGGATTTGGTGTCAGAAATGAGCGATGAGACCTGGAATAAAATTATAGACATTACATTAAATGGCGCAATGAGAGTAACTCGGGCAGGCATCAATAAGCTTAAAGAGTGTGACGGAGGGGTAATTGTAAACAATGCATCGGTACTAGGTTGGAGGGCTCAGGCTGGTCAAGCACATTATGCTGCTGCAAAAGCAGGCGTCATGGCTCTTACTCGATGTGCTGCTTTGGAAGTTGTTGATGACAATATCAGAATAAATGCTGTGGCACCAAGTTTAGCAATTAATCCGCATTTAGCTAAAACTAGCTCGGTTGAACTTATAGATTCACTAACTCAAAAAGAGGCTTTTTCTAGGGGCGCTCATCCTTGGGAAATTGCAAATATAATTTTATTTTTGGCATCAGACCTTTCTTCATATATGACTGGCGAAACAATATCAGCTTCTTCCCAAAGAGCCTGATGGAAAAAATAGCTATTCAACTATGGAAAAAAAATGATATTGACGAAGATGAGTTCAAAAACTTCTTAGTCAAGAAAGTACCATCAAGCCTTGCTAATATTGTTTCAAATTATCAAGTAAATATTGTTGATAAAGACGTACAAGACGCCTCAGGGCTTATTCAATCTTCTTACCCTCCAAGTCCTGATGCAATAGTTTTTTTAAAAGTTAAAAGCTTATTTCATGCTGAAAGAGAATTAAAAGTATTTGAATCCTCCTCTAAAAAGGTCTTCAGCTATGTTGTGAGTGAATCAAAAATAATTGAAGCTGATGAATCAAAAAATTTGAACAAACGAACTGAAGGATTTTCTCAAATAGTTTTTCTTGAAAAACCAAAAGAAATGGATAGATTTTCTTGGTTCGATCATTGGACTCACCATCACACTGAAATAGCTATTGAAACTCAATCAAATTTTATTTACACACAAAACACTGTAGTAAGAAACTTGCAAAAAGAATCACCAAATTTTATTGCGATCATTGAAGAATGTTTTCCTGAAGGAGCGATGTCAGATCCGGAAGAATTTTATGCCGCTAAGGGCAACAAAGAACTTTTAGAAAAAAATTTAGGGATAATGATGGCAAGTTGTGAAAAATTTATTGATTTTTCAAAAATTGAAGTTATCCCAACAAGCAGATATTTAGTGATATAGTTAATTCAGAGAAAAAAAAATGGAAATTAAAAATGCTATTGTCACAGGTGCCGCAAGCGGAATGGGTAGGATATCTGCAAAGCGCCTTGCAGCAGATGGTGTTCGTGTAGCTGCTGTAGATATCAATGAAGAAAACCTTAATCACTTAAGACAGGAATCCAATAATATTTCAATTTTTCCTTGTGATTTATCAGATTCAAGCGCTGTTAAATCAATGATGGATGAAGTTAAGAGTCAAATGGGTCCAATTGACAGGGTGACTCATGCAGGGGCAGTTATGCCAATGGGAAAGGTTAAAGATTTAGATGCAACCTCAATCAATAATTTAATGAGAATTAATTATGAGGGTACGGTAAATATGGTGAGCAATATCCTGCCATCCATGCTTGAAAATAATAAAGGGCAAATAATACTTTTTGGATCAATTGCAGGGACATGTCCTCTTGAGAATATGTCGGCATATTGTGCTTCAAAAGCTGCTGTTAATATTTTTGGGGAAATATTAGCTAAAGAAGTCAAAGATACAAACATTAGAGTGATGGTGGTTTGCCCTGCACAAACAGATACTCCTTTGATGAGGTTTGTAGATGAGACAGATTCAGCCGATGTTATTAAGTCGGCAGTCGAAAAGGGCATGCTTTGTGATCCCGAAGAAGTAGTTGATCAAATTGAAAAAGATTTACTGACAGATAAGATTATTTGCTATCCTACAAAAGAAGCTGTTTATGCTACTAGAATAAGGAGATTCTTTCCTAACTATTGGTGGAAATTAGTTGCTAAAAATTCATGATTATTAAACTATGTCAGACTTAAGCACATTAGCACCTGATAACAGAGATCTTTCAATGTTTCCTGGAGAGTATGGTTTGCCATTTCTAGGAAAAACTATTGAATTCGTTAAAGATACTCTCGCAATGTGCAATAAGCATTACGATAGATTTGGGCCTGTTTCACGATTAGACATGGTAAAAAATCAGAGAGTTTTAATGTGTTTAGGCCCAGAATTTAATGAAGCTACATTGTTTGATCCAAAAGGAAACTTCAGCGTTGCTGGTGGCTATGCTAGTTCTTTGGGAGGTCTTTACCCTGATGGAATGTTAACAAGGGATGATGTTAAGCATAAGAGAACACGAAGGGCCTCTCAGCCCGCATTTAAGAATGATGCATTAAAAACATATGTAGATATGTTGATTCCAATTCAGGAAAGACGTATACAAGACCTTCCAATTAATGAAGAGTTTATTTTTTACGACAATATTCAACAAACCCTAATGGATGTTGCTGCGAGAGTTTTTATTGGACTAGACGAGTTAAGCCCAGAGGCTAAAAGATTAGGCTATCTTTTTTCTGAAATTAATGAAGGATTGATTACTCCGTTACCATATAATCTACCATTCTTGCAGTACAGAAAGTCATTAAAAGCTAGAGAGGAACTTAGAAAATTTTTTATTGATAATATTCCAAAAAGGAGGGGCTCAGATGGGCTGGATATGTTCACCAGATATTGCAATGCAAAAGATGAAGATGGGCAATATTTGAACGACATTGATATAGATGGACATATAGCTTTCTTATTATTTGCTGCATTTGATACAACCACTAGTGCCTTGACCAATATTCTTTATTATTTAGGTAAAAATCCAGATTGGCAGGATAAAGTTAGAAATGAAATTTTTGATGTAAAAAATAAGATGCCAACTTTTGATGACTTGGCTGAGATGAAACTTACTGAATATGTATTTCAAGAAACTTTAAGATTTTATCCCTCAGTGATGGTGCTTAATAGAAGAACAACTAGAGATGTTAATGTTGCAGGTTATGATATTCCAGCAAATACTGTTGTTATGATCAGCCCACCTTTTACTCACAGAATGGAACAATGGTGGGATGATCCTTATACTTTTGATCCGATGAGATTTTCTCCTGAGCGAGCTGAGCACAAAAGACATGGTTTTAGTTATGTTCCATTTGGTGGTGGGGCGCATAAGTGCATTGGAATGCACTTTGCAATGATGAATGCAAAATTATATTTATTTAGGCTTCTTAAGAATTATAAGATCAACTTAAGATCTAATTACAATCCTGCTTTTCAACATGTTCACTTACCTCGACCTATTGATGGACTTCCATTAACACTTACTAGGATTTAATAATGTTACCTGAAGGTAGTTTTGCAACCTTGGCAAACGGCTTTCAATTTCACTATCATGATGGGGGGCAGGGTGATGTTGTTTTATTTCTCCATGGCAGCGGAACTGGAGCATCAGGCTTCACTAACTTTAAGAAAAATATAGACTGTTTTCAAAGGAATGGGTTTCGAACAATAGTGCCTGATCTGCCAGGATATGGGTTCAGTGATAAACCAGAAGATAAGATTTATACAATGAGCTTCTTCAATAATCTCCTTATTGAACTGCTTGATCATCTAAATATTACAAATTGCTCAGTGGTTGGTAACAGTCTTGGAGGAGCTTTGGCTATGGGCCTATCCCTTGAGCAACCTAATAGGTTCTCTAAATTAATTCTTATGGCACCAGGTGGTTTAGAGGACTTCAATGCTTATCAAGAAATGCCAGGTATTAAAAAACTTCTTGGTGATTTTCTTGGAGGTGAAATGAACCAAGAAAAAATTGAAGGTTTATTAAAACTTTTCCCATATGATCCAAGCTTTGTTACCAAAGACATTATTGAAGATAGGATGGAAATACTACCTCTTATGAATCAACAGGTTTTAGCTTCCATGGACATACCTAATTTATCCGAAAAACTAAAAAACAATCAAACACCTGTACTAGCATTCTGGGGTTCAAATGACTTATTTATTCCTGCTTCAGGCATCAATAAAATTTTAGATTTGTATACAAATTCTCAGGTAGTTACTTTTAGTAATTGCGGTCACTGGGTAATGATTGAAAAAACTAAAGAATTTAATCAATACAGCCTCAATTTTTTAAAAAACTAAATCATGAATACTGTTGATGCCTCAAAGATAGGAAAAATACTCTACAACTCATTAAGAAATTCACAAACCATCCCTCCCTTAACTGAAACAATTAGTAATATTTCCATAGATGATGCTTATGAGATATCAAAGAGCTTTCTTTCACTAAGACTTGCCGATGGTGAAAAAATTATTGGAAAAAAGATAGGCGTTACCAGTCAAGTTGTTCAAGAAATGTTAGGGGTTGACCAACCAGACTTTGGTTTTTTAACTAATCAAATGCTGATTGAAAACAATGATGTGATAAGCATTAGCAAACATCTAATTCAGCCTAGAGCAGAGGCAGAAATAGCATTCAAGTTAAATCAAGATCTTGTGGGGCCTGGGATTTCAAAGGAAGATGTGATCATGGCGACAAAGTCATTAATGCCATGTTTTGAAATAGTCGATTCACGAATAGATGAGTGGAAAATTAAAATACAAGATACTGTTGCAGATAATGCATCATGTGGAGTTTTTTGTATTGGCGAAGAGGTTGAAGATTTTATCGATTTAGAGATGGATAAACTTGAAGTTAATGTTTATAAGAATGGGGAATTTCTCTCTACAGGAAATGGCTCTGCAGTCCAAGGTCATCCTGCTGAAGCAGTAGCCTGGCTTGCAAATACTCTTGGTAGATATGATATTTCATTGTTAAAAGATGAGATCATTTTGTCTGGATCGTTGGTTCCATTGGAACCTGCTATTTGTGGAGATAAATTTGAGATGAAGATTAATGATCTAGGAAGTTGTAAAGTAGAGTTTAAAGAATGAGTAAAATTAAATGCGCAATAATTGGATCAGGCAACATAGGCACTGATTTAATGCTTAAGATTATTAAGACATCATCCGCGCTAGAGCTTGTCGCTGTAATTGGGATTGATCCTGACTCCGAGGGTCTCAATCTTGCTAAAAAAAATAATGTTTTAATCTGTGACAGCGGATTAGAGGGTTTTGTAGAAACCAAAGAATATAAAGATGTTGAGATTTTTTTTGATGCTACATCAGCTGGTGCACATAAAATACATCATGAGATTGTAACAGGAGATAAAAAGCAAATGATTGATCTTACTCCAGCTGCAATTGGCCCTTACTGTGTTCCAGTTGTAAACCTGGAATCAAATCTAGATGAAGGAAACGTTAATTTGGTAACGTGTGGCGGCCAAGCAACTATTCCAATGGTCTCAGCAGTCAATAGCGTATCTAAAGTTAGGTATGCAGAAATTGTTGCATCAGTTTCCTCAAGCTCTGCTGGTCCTGGTACAAGAGCAAACATAGATGAGTTTACTCAAACTACGTCAATGGGTCTTGAGAAAGTTGGAGGCGCTGAAAAAGCAAAGGCAATAATTATACTTAATCCAGCAGAGCCACCAATGTTAATGCGAAATACTGTATTTACACTTTCAGATGAAGTTCAGGAGAAGGTAATAGAAGATTCTATTAAGAGCATGGTTAAAAATGTTCAAAGCTATGTTCCTGGATACAGACTGAAGCAAGAGGTTCAGTTTGAGAGGTTTGGTTCAAATAACCCATGCAGGATTCCTGGTTTAGGTGAATACGAAGGCATTAAGACATCAATTTTTTTAGAGGTAGAAGGTGCGGGACACTATTTACCTAAGTATGCTGGAAATTTGGATATTATGACTTCAGCAGCTTTAGGTACAGCAGAATCATTGGTTAGAAAAAAATACAATTAATTAATTAATGAAAGAAAAAATCTATATTCAAGATGTAACTTTGCGAGATGGGATGCATGCCATTAAACATCAGTATGGAATTGAGCATGTAAAAAAAATAGCCAAGGCTCTAGATGAGGCAAAAGTAGATGCCATAGAAATTGCCCATGGTGATGGCATTTCTGGTTCATCATTTAATTATGGTTTTGGAGCACATACTGATAAAGAGTGGATAGCAGCAGTTGCAGATGAAGTCAGCTATTCAAAACTTACAACATTGATTCTGCCAGGTATTGCAGTCAAAGAGGATTTAGATTGGGCATATGCAATGGGGATTAGATCTGTAAGGGTTGCAACTCATTGCACTGAAGCAGATGTATCTAAGCAGCATATTGAGCATGCTAAAAATCTAGGCATGGATACCATTGGATTTTTAATGATGTCACACATGAATACACCTACTAAATTAGCAGAACAGGCTAAATTGATGGAATCTTATGGTGCCGAATGTGTCTATGTTGTTGATTCCGGCGGAGCCCTTAATATGGATGATGTTGCTGACAGATTTAAAGCTTTTAAAGATTGTTTAAAACCTGAAACACAAACCGGAATGCATGCGCATCATAATCTTTCACTGGGTGTTGCAAACTCTATTGTGGCTGTTCAACATGGTGCCGATAGAATTGATGCCAGCTTGGCTGGGATGGGTGCAGGTGCTGGAAATGCTCCGTTAGAGGTATTTATAGCTGCTGTAGACAGAATGGGTTGGGATCATGGCGTTGATTTGTTTAAGCTCATGGATGCTGCTGAAGATTTGGTTAGACCGCTTCAAGATAGACCTGTAAGAGTTGATAAAGAGACTTTGACGCTTGGTTATGCTGGAGTTTATTCCTCCTTTCTAAGGCATGCTGAAAATGCAGCTGAAACTTATGGATTGGATACAAGGGACATTCTTGTTGAGCTTGGTTCAAGAAAAATGGTAGGCGGTCAAGAAGATATGATCGTTGATGTTGCTCTTGATCTAAAAAAAAATAAATGAACATTGGCATGACGTTACCGGTCATGGAGCCGGGACTGACCAGAAATAACCTTTATGAGTGGACCAATCAAATTGACAACGGCCCATGGAGCAGCATTGCATTAGGCGAAAGAATTGTCTTTGATAATCCTGAATTTATTTCCATGCTTTCAGCAGTAGCTGCTTGGACAAAAAATGTAGAAATCATATCAACAGTGTCTGTGCTCAGCATGCATGATCCTGTTTTATCTGCAAAACAATTTGCCACAATTGATATGCTTTCTGAAGGTAGGCTTACAGTTGGAGTTGGAGTTGGTGGACGACAAGAAGACTATGAAGCAATTGGATCTGATTGGAAAAATCATCGTTGGAAAAAGGTAAGTGAGTATTCAAAAATTATGCAATCAATATGGGCTAGCGAATTCGAGCAGGATATTGGGCCAAAACCTGTACAAGCAAAAGGACCAAAAATTTTAGCTGGAGCAATTGGCCCAAAAGCCCTATCAATGTCAGCTGATTATGCATCAGGTATTGCAGGATTTTCTTTTAATGCTGATATAGATGAGATTTCAGAAGCGGCAGTTAGAGCCAGAGAAGCATTCAGTATAAAAGGCATCATAGAACCGAGAATAGTAACTAGTTTTTGGTTTGCAATTGGAAAAGATTCAAGATTACAAATGCAATCTCATTTAAAAAGATATTTAGCTTGGATGGGAAAAGAAATAGCTGAAAATCTTGCAGCTAATGCAGGTTTTTGTGGATCAATTGAAGACTTAGCTAATCTAATTAAACAAGTCAAAGAATGCGGAATAGACGACTTACTGTTAGTCCCCACATCTAAAGATCTAAAACAAGTTATTGAGATTGAAGATATTCTTTAAGAAGGTAAATTTAAGGAATTGTTGTTAGAATATTTGTATGTCAGATAAATTAATATCAACTGAACTTCCCGTTCAAAAAAATCCCAATGAAAGCTCATTAGAGGATGGTTGGCATAAAGTTGCCACGAGCGATGCAATTAAGAATGGTGAAGCATTACAAGTAGATAATTTTGCTACTCAGCTTGTAGTTTGGAGAGGCGAAGATGGCAAAGTTAGGGCTTTAGATTTGTACTGCAAGCACATGGGAGCTGCTCTTTCATGTGGAGAGGTAGATGGTAACGGTATTAGGTGTCCATTTCATGCATGGAAATGGAATGAGGAGGGCAGCTGTGATGATATTCCTTATGCAAAAAAAATCCCAACGAAAGCCGTTACACGATCATGGCAAGTAAAAGAAGAATCTAATGATATTATGGTGATGCTACAAAAGGCATAAAATTAAGTTTAGGAGAAATAGATGAGTGAGTTACCAGATAGATTTCCAAGAGGATGGTTTGTTTTAGGTCATCAAAGAGATTTTGAAACAGAGAGTACAAAAACTATCTACGCATT